>CAYFYU010000076.1:0-930 GCA_964347455.1 uncultured Spirochaetota bacterium
CCCAGAAGCCTTCCCGCTCTGTGGATCCAATCCTCTGCATTCTGTTCGGCCCGGCCAGCAGTGGGATAATGAGTCGGGTACTCTTCTGAAAATAGTTCTGTTTCATTTTTCTCGGTGTTCAAGAGGGCTACCTTACAACCCCCCGAACCGATATCGATGCCAAGAAGATATTCAGCCATTTTTCCTGTACGAAATACGATTTATTAATCCAGCGGTTTCGCCTAATACATGTCGGCCTTCAGATCAGGTTTTACCCTTGGAAATTCATGGGGCTTGTAGTTCTTTTTCAAATACTCGATGAGTCTTACCACCACCCCCACTGCAGTCGAGACTATGGCCTCCCCCTTCTCCGCCGTTGCCTTCCGCGGGTCTCCCGGAGCTCCTGTTTTCATGACATTTTCCTGGGGTACAAAGGTGATCGACTCTATGGGAAAGGCATTGATCAGCTCGGCGTGAACAGCTGGACGGACGAATTCCTTGTCGATATACGGTTTCAGGCTGTAATCAGGCTCTGCTTTCGAGAGATCGACCAGCTCCGGGTAGAGGGCGAGACTCACCGAGGTTTCCACCTCATCTGCATGCTTGAACGGCGTCTCGCAAACCTCCTTGATAGTCTTGCAGGCAAGCTCCCACCAGGTGGCAACTGCGAGGAAGCAGTCCACATCGAGAGCAATCTCCTGCATTGCGGTGTGCATGGTCCACCACTGCCCGTGTGCCTGCATGATGATTATCTTTTTGAAGCCACAATTCACGATTCCCTTTACCACGTCCCGAACGAACTCTATCTGAGTGGTGGCTCGTATCGGTATCGTGCCCACAAAGCCGTAGTGAAAGTAGGGGTGGCTTCCGTATGGCATCGGCGGTGCCACGATTGCTCCTGTCTGGGCTGAAACCCTCTTGGCAATCTCGTATCCGTTGAATGCGTCCACG
>CAYFYU010000076.1:940-20236 GCA_964347455.1 uncultured Spirochaetota bacterium
CCTCATCGCTTACCTTTTTTACCTCAGGCCACGTTATATTCTGCCATATGACTGGCTCTCCCATCCTCTATTCCTCCTCTACATGTTTTTGAAATCAACCACGAGATCACGTACCACTTCGCCGCCGGAAACCGGTTCGATGGTAATCTCCGAGTTCAGCTCGAGCGGTGTTGCGCAGCTCTTCACCGATTTCCCGTTCAGCTTTACGATGCAGGTCGAACACATTCCTTTGTAGCATTTGAATGTTCTGAATGCAAGCGTACCGTCATAATCACGGTGAATAATGTTGAGAAGCTCATGCACCGTTACCTTGCGGTCGACTGCTATCTCATAATCCTGAAAATAAGGCTCCTTGTCCCTATCGGGATTAAACCGATATATCTTTGCCTTTATAACTCCACTGTTCATATCCTGTACCTCCAATAACCGTTTTGTCTTTTATTTAGCTCTCACTATCAATTCTCGGGCTTCAATCGGGTGTATATCACATTCCGTTTCGAGTATGACGGCTTCCCATTTTTCAGTTGGACGATCGAATGGCACCGCCAGTCCTTGTTGTCCGTTTCTGGAAAATCGGTGCGGTTATGGTGGCCCCTCGATTCGGTTCTGAAGAGGGCTGATCCGATGGTTAGTTCTGCTGCATCCACGGCCAAAACCGTCTCGAGGGCTTCCCGCAGCTCAAAGTTGTATCGACCGATATCGGGTACCGATATTTTCGGTATCTCGTTCTTGAGGGAATCAATGATACCAAGACCCTTCTCCAGACCCTTTGCGTCACGGAACGGTGCAACATAGGTATCCATTGCCTTCAGTATCTCCTCCTTGAGAAAAACTGGTCGCATCCCTTTCTTTTTATCCGTCATGAATCTCTTTATCATGTCGAGCTCGGCATCGAGGTCCTTCCTGTCTATGGGAACGAGGTCAGCCTTTTTCGCATCATCAGCGGCACATCCCCCGACCTGTGCACCCATGGTCTGTGTGTCGCAGAGAGCGCTTCCCGCTAGCCTGTTCGCACCCTGGAAATTGCCTTCAGCCTCACCACAGGCGTACAAACCGTTGAGACTCGATTCTCCCCGCTCATTTATATACACACCACCGCACTGATAGTGTGACGCAGGCGCAACTTCGAGAGGCACCTTTGCGAGGTCGATGCCAGCCGCATCAATGAGAAAGTGGTAGTGCTTGGGTGTCATTGTATCGAATACTTCCCTTACCGCCTGCTCACCTTTCGGTGATTTTGTGGTATCGAAATAGACACCGCCGTGCTCCGTACCACGCCCCTCACGGATCACGTTGAAAATGATCTTGATAGCCTCATCCCGTATGGGAAGTGGTTTATCGATTATGGGTGTGCCATCCTTATCGGTGATCTCCCCGTTGGCAAACTCCTCTATCATGAGCTCGTATAGAACAACCGTACCCTTGACGCTCGGTGGCCATACCACGTCGGTTCCGTAGTACTGGTTGAACTCGAGGTCCACCAGTTCTGCCCCTGCCCTGTACGCCATTCCAATACCATCGCCCGTAAGGGTTGGAGGATTGTCGCTGAACCCCCATAGCGACGTATAGCCCCCGGTAGCCAGAATCGTTGATTTTGCATTGATCGAGACGAAATCACCGCTCAGCATGTCCATCCCGAGTATTCCGACCACCTGCCCGTCCCCCTTCAGAAAACTGAACGCGAGGAAATCTTTGAACACCTTAATCTTGTCGTGCCGCGACACCTCTTTCGCCAGTACCGTGGACATGTGCTGGCCGTTCTCGAACATGAAAACAGAACGCGGGTAAGTTTGTCCCGGCATCGGTGTTTGATAGAACCTTCCATCGTCATACTTCTTGAATTTGACGCCGTAGCGCTCCATATCCAGGATCCGGTCACATGCGGTAAATGCTACGATCTCAGCGATATTCTGATCGCCGATGAATCGACCTGCCCGTACCATGTCCTCAAAAAATATCTCCGGTGAATCACGCTCGTCCCTCCCCCGGGGACCGAAGGGTGCCTGAATGCTCCAGAGCGCGCAGGGTGTTGCACCAGAGCGGCCAGGTCTTCCCTTGTCAACCATGATGCAGTTCAGACCGCGCTCGGCAACCTCAATCGCTGCCCTGCAGGCAGCACCGCCCCCGCCAACCACAACTACATCGGTGGATAAATTCTTTGTATCCATAAATTGCACCTCCTCTTCCAACAATTAACCTGAGATGTGGATCTTAATTGTTTTAAATTTTTCTTTAGCTCTGCATCTATGCGATGGAAATTATAGTATAACGAACCCTTGTTTACACCACCACCTCAAGATCACCCGTTTTCTGAATATCCCTTTTGAGTTCCCCTGGAATGTCGCTGTCAACAATAATCCTACTGCACTCGCCGATATGCGCTATATTGAGCATAGCGGCCTTGAAGAATTTACTGCTGTCGACAAGAAGGCTGACCGTACGGGTTTTGTGGATCACAATCTTCAATATTTCGGCAAGCTCCGGATTAGATGTGGTGAGATGCCAGTTGGATGAAACGCCTGCAGCTGAAATAAAGGCTGAATCGATATTAACCATTCGAAGGAATTCAATGACCATTCCTCCGGCAAGCATGTTAAAGTTCTGCCTAAGCTCGCCTCCCGTTAAAATAAGCCTGCAGTCCGGGTAATGCAGCGCTTCATTCTGAATTGCCGGGGAGTTTGTAACAATTCCAAGGTCAAGGTATCTCTTTTTAAGGAGTTGCCTAGCAAA
Organism: uncultured Spirochaetota bacterium; assembly: GCA_964347455.1. Lineage (GTDB taxonomy): Bacteria > Spirochaetota > B62-G9 > B62-G9 > DRHN01 > JAGLSF01. Next base: position 3,671 of record CAYFYU010000076.1, read on the forward strand.
GAAAAAACAGGTTGTTGACGAATCGATGAATATGGCACTGTGGTCCTGGACAAAGGAGAGGGCTTTTCTGGCTATCTCCTCCTTTTTCTCGATATTCTGATTCAACCTGATATCAAAGAGGGTTTCAAAGCTATTCACCTGTCCTTCATGCAACTTCACGCCACCGTGAACTTTCGTGACAAGTCCCCTCTCCTCGAGGAGCATAATGTCCCGCTGTATGGTAATCCTGGAAACACCGAGGTCGCTTGATAGATCATTCAGAGAATAAACTCTTTTTTCCACCAGTTTGTTTATAATCTGATTTCTTCTCTCTTCTGGAATCATGGGGTAATGATATGAATATGATAATATTATGATTATATATTGATAATAGTCTGAACATCTTATCATATATTCATTTGTAGAGTCAAGAAATATTTTATTGTAATTTGTTGCCATCCAATATACTTTTTGACAGTTTATTATCATTTATGCCATTTCTTACAAGCTTACAAACCGAAAAATTTATAAATTTTTTTGTTGTTATAGTTACAGTACTCTATTACAATAATCAACACCATTTGATAAGGAGGGAGATCATGAAGAAAAAAACAATTTTTACCTTATTAACAGTTGTCGTTTTTTTCCTCGCGGCAACAGCGTTAATTAACGCAGGAGAGGAGGGAGTAGAAGCTCCTAAACAAATTATTATTTTCGGGAGTAGTGGAGATGCAACTCGATTGGATCCAGGCGATGTGACTGACGGTGAATCCATTCAGAGAATGGACAATATTTTTGATGGTCTTGTTGAGTACAAAGCTGGTTCAACGGAAATACAACCGGCGTTAGCGACATCATGGAAAACATCCGCTGATGGAAAGGAAATCACCTTTAATCTTCGCAAGGGCGTAAAATTTCATGATGGAACGGATTTCAACGCGGATGCTGTGGTCTTTTCCTTTGCCAGACAGTACGACCCGGATCATCCCTACCATCAGTATGGTGAATGGGCATACTGGGGGTACATGTTCTACGACGTGGACCGGGTAGAGAAGATCGACGATTACACCGTAAAAGTTATCATGAAGAATACCAATGCCTCAATTATGACGAGCCTCGCAATGTTTACGGTTAATATCGTGAGCCCCTCCAATGCAAAAAGGTATGGAGAAGATGCTTTTAGAAATCCGGTCGGAACAGGACCATTTAAATTCGTAGAGTGGGTAAAGGATGATCATATTACCCTTGAAGCCTATGATGATTACTGGAAAGGGAGGCCAACTCTAGACAAACTCATTTTCAAAGTCATTCCCGATCCTTCAGCACGACTTTTGGCTCTTGAAGCAGGAGAAGTACAGGGTATAGAGTATCCAAATCCTGCTGATTTTGGCAGAATAGAGGCCAATAAGGATTTGGTACTTAGGTCTGAGCCTGGAATGAATGTTGGATATCTTGCTATAAACTCTGGCTACGGCTATAAAGACGCAAACGAGAATGGCAAACGGGATTCCAATGAGCCACTGGAGAAAACTCCCGGATATCTAGAACCCCTTACAAAAAAGAAGGTTCGGCAGGCGATAAATTATGCGATCGATAAAAAGTCGATTGTAAGAGATCTTTATCTGGGAACGGCTTCGGTTGCAAAGAACGGGATGCCACCGTTTATGCTCGGTTATAATGATGATGTTCAGGATTATCCCTATGATCCCGAGATGGCAAAAAGACTTCTTGCGGAAGCTGGGTATCCAAACGGATTCGAGGTTACCTTTTATGTGATGCCCGTATCACGACCCTATATGTTTGATCCCCCAAAGATCGGTGAAGCAATTCAAAGTTATCTATCCGCCGTAGGCATCAAAGCAAATATCTATCAGGTTGATTGGGGTACCTATCTGCAGGAAACAGAGGCAGGAATGCACCAGTTGTGCCTCCTCGGATGGACCGGTGATAACGGTGATCCTGACAACTTCATGAACGTTCTCTACGGACCAAACGCCACTTCCATTGGCACTGCAGGGAATTTTGGTTTCTACACCGATCCAAAGGCACAGGAACTCCTCACAGCGGCACTACAGACCTTTGATGTAGACAAGAGGGCCGAGTACTATAGAAAAGTGCAGGAAATGATTCATGAAAGTGCAAACTGGGTGTACCTTGCTCATGCAAACCAGAATCTTGCATTTCGATCAAATGTGAAGGGCTATATTCTTCACCCCACATCGAGAAAGTTTTTCTACCCAGTAAGGATAGAACAGTAGTCAATCCTGTTGCGAAAAAGACTGGTTACGGGGTGACGGCAGATGTCGCCACCCCGCAGGAAAATAGAGCGAAGTGTAGTTGAAAAATGTGTCCGAAAGGGCACATTTTTTATTATCTATTAACTCAACGTTTTTTGGGGTGAACAAGGGATTTCACAAATGATAGGAATCGTTTTATGAAATGGTATATCGCTAAGCGGCTGCTAATGCTGGTTCCAGTATTGCTGGGAGTTTCAATTCTTTCGTTTTCTCTGATACACCTTGCGCCTGGTGATCCAGCAAGAACCATTGTTGGAGAACATGCATCACAACAGACAATCAATGCCATAAGGGAAAAGTATGGACTGGACAAACCGCTCACAGTACAATACTGGATCTGGCTCAAGCAGGTATTACGAGGCGATCTGGGACGTTCAATCGTTTCAAATGAATCTGTCACAAAAGAGATACTTGCCAGGTTCCCAAATACAGTGGAGCTAACCTTTTTCGCTATGTTTATCGCGATAATCATAGGTGCAACAGCGGGGATTGTTTCTGCATCAAGACAATACTCAGTCCTCGATTATACAACTATGGGGGTTGCACTCTTTGGTGTATCGATGCCAGTATTCTGGCTTGGAATCATGCTCATGATGATATTTGGTGTCACTTTAAAATGGCTTCCTATAAGTGGTCGTATCAATACACTCATTCCATTCCAGCGCATAACAGGGTTCTACCTGCTCGACAGTGTCATTACTGGAAACGGGGTGGCATTTCTGAGCTCCCTCAGGTATCTCGTTTTACCTTCGGTTGCTCTTGCCACCATTCCAATGGCCACTATTGCGAGAGTTACCAGATCCAGTATGCTCGAGGTTCTGAGACAGGATTTTATAAGAACTGAACGCGCGAAGGGATTATCAGAGAGACTGGTAATATATAAGCACGCAGCAAGAAATGCATTGCTCCCAGTCGTTACCGTAATTGGATTGAACTTTGGTTTGTTGCTCGCAGGTGCAATATTAACAGAAACAATCTTTTCCTGGCCAGGTATAGGGAGATACGTGGTTAGTGCAGTTCGCATGAGGGATTATCCCGCAGTGCAGGGATGTGTGCTCTTCTTTGCCTTCATGTTCGTAATTGTGAATCTTATAACAGATATGCTATACGTCTATATAGACCCTAGAATAAAATTCAAATAGAGAGTAAATGAAAAGAACAGGTACTTCATCGAATATGATGCGTCGATTCGGTCAAAATAAATCTGCAATCTTTGGACTGGCGATCCTCATAATCCTCACTCTATTTGCAATCCTGGCAGATGTTATTGCTCCCAATGATCCAACACCATCACCCCCGGATCTCTCTATCGCTTTGAAACCTGGGTTTTGGAGCGACGAGGGAATTCCTGGAATACCCCTGGGGACTGACGCATTGGGAAGATGTGTGCTGAGTAGAATAATCTATGGTGCAAGGGTAAGCTTGTCCGCAGGCTTTGTTGCAGTGGGAATTTCACTTATTCTCGGCATAACACTCGGAGTTATCGCAGGTTTTTACGGCAAGTGGATCGATTCCACGTTGATGAGAATCGTTGACATCATGTTTGCGTTTCCTGCCCTCCTTCTCGCGATAGTGATCGTAGCGATCATTGGACAGGGACTTGATAAGGCTATGGTTGCCATCGGTATCGTGTATACTCCCCAAATGGCAAGAATTGTCAGAAGCTCAGTGCTTTACATAAAGGAGATGGAATACATAGAGGTACAAAAGGCAATCGGGTCCAGAAATCTGCGCATTATATTTCGCCATGTTCTTCCAAATAGTGTACCACCTGTTATTGTATATGGAACCCTTATGCTGGCAACCGCCATTCTCGATTGTGCAGCACTCGGTTTTTTAGGACTAGGAGCTCAACCACCAACACCTGAATGGGGGGCTATGCTCTCTAAAAGCTACTCCTACATTGTGAGTGGTGCATGGTGGGCCGCCACCTTTCCCGGTTTTGCCATACTTTTCTCAGTTTTTGGACTCAACCTTTTGGGGGATGGTCTTCGCGATATATTAGATCCCAGACTCAAAATAAAGAGTTGCTCAAAATAGTGGATTTGAAAACATACTTCTTTACCCATGAAGGAACGGTGAAGGCTGTCAACGGAATCAATCTCAGGATCAACAGAGGTGAAACCCTCGGACTCGTCGGTGAATCCGGCTGTGGTAAAAGTGTAACTGCTCTCTCTATTATGCGCCTCATTCAAGATCCTCCCGGTAAAGTTGTGGATGGAAAAGTCTATCTCGATGGAATAAACCTCTTTGGACTAGATGAAAGTGAAATGAGACAGATACGAGGAAAAAAGATTTCTATGATCTTCCAGGAACCGATGACATCACTGGATCCATTATTTACTATTGGCCATGAGATAATGGAATCGATACGTTTACACCAGGGGCTTAAAAAGTATGAAGCGAGAAAAACAGCCATTGAAGCCTTGAGAGTCGTCGGAATGCCAGATGCGGAAATGAAGATAAAAAACTATCCCCATGAATTATCCGGAGGAATGAGGCAGCGTGCGATGATTAGCATGGCACTATGCTGTAATCCACTATTGCTCATTGCTGATGAACCCACAACCGCATTGGATGTTACCATTCAGGCCCAAATTCTCAGATTGATCGATGATCTTAAAGATAAATTTGATACAGCAGTATTGCTCATTACCCATGACCTTGGAGTGGTTGCTGAGATGTGCGATAATGTTGCCGTTATGTATGCGGGATATATTGTTGAGTACACAGACGTGGATACACTGTTCAGTAATCCGCTACATCCTTATACACAAGGATTAATTAAATCAATTCCACGTCTGGATGCTGATAATAAACGTCTGGATACTATAAAAGGTCTGGTTCCGAATCTTCTTGATGTTCCCCCGGGATGTCCATTTCATCCACGTTGCAACTATCGTTTTGATAGATGTGATCATGAGATGCCTGAGCTTGTCGAGGTGGATACAAACCATCATGTTAAATGTCATTTATACCATTGAGGAAACAAGGCTATTGGATAAGACAATCGAGGTAAAAAACTTAAAAAAGTGGTTCTGGATAGGGGGTGCTCGATTAGGGAAAAAAGAAGCTGTAAGGGCTGTCGACGACGTGAGTTTCCACATAAATAAAAAAGAAGTTCTCGGCCTCGTGGGTGAGTCTGGTTGTGGGAAGACCACATGTGGCAAGGTAATCCTCAGAATTTTAGATCCAACTGATGGAAAAATATACTTTGATGGTCAGGATATCACTCACCTGGGTAGAAATGATATGAGCCAAATCAGAAGAAAGATGATGATCATTTATCAAGACCCCTTTGGTTCATTAGACCCGAGAATGACGATACAATCGGCAATTGCCGAGCCAATGGAGGTTCATAAAACAACTCTGAGGAGAGAAAAAGAGGACCAGGTTATTACACTGATGAAAAAGGTTGGCCTTTCACCCGATCAGAGAAATCGATATCCCCATGAATTCAGTGGTGGTCAAAGACAGAGAATAGGTATCGCTCGAGCCCTCGCAACAAACCCGGAATTTATCGTGGCAGACGAAGCTGTATCAGCCCTCGATGTTTCCATTCAAGCGCAGATCATCAATTTATTACAGGATTTGCAGATGGAATTCGGTATAACTCTCCTTTTCATATCCCATGATTTGAGTGTGATCAAGCATATCTGCGATAGAATCGCCGTTATGTATCTAGGCAAGATAGCTGAATCTGCAACTAAGAATGATTTGTTTGACAGTCCCAAGCATCCCTATACTCAGGCGCTTCTATCCGCTATTCCTGTTCCCGATCCCAAACAGAGAAAAAAAGGAATGATACTCATGGGAGATGTTCCGAGCCCGATCAATCCACCGTCGGGCTGCAGGTTTCATCCACGCTGTCCCCACAGAATGGACATCTGCGACAAGGAAATTCCCGAGTTAAAGGAGGAATCTGCCGAGCATCTTGTTGCGTGCTATTTATATCAATGAATGAACTCACCATTATCCCGAACACCGCGAGCTTTTGTTCCCTCCTCCACTGAAATGATGAGATACCACTCGAAGGTTTCCCTGGCTCCCAACACACTGCTCATACCCCAAAGCTTTGCACAATCAATCCTGTCCATACCAGCTGTTGCCGGTTCTGGCGCAATATTGTACTGCCCCATATATCCACCCTCGTTGAGCCACAAGCCAAGATAGGGAACCTGCTCAACAGGAAAGGCCATGCCAATGTTAAACCTCTGCACAGGGTCAAAGAGTATGCACCAGCCTTCATTCAGTTTTCCATGAAAGTAGTACTTCTGATACCCCCAATCATTTTTTTGCGGAATAGTGCCCAAGTTGAACTTTTTTCCATCTTCGAGATGTGCGCTCGGAAAATCGTACACTGAACCGTAGCTGCCGAGACGCGGTCCGGAAACAGAATTAACAATTCTGTTCATGCCAGCTGGAACGATGAATTCCATTCCCTCTGTTGTATTGAACAGCGGATGAGCTGCCCAGATACAGTCAAGGTCAAAGGGGGAGAGGTTTTGGGCGCGGTACTTCATGAAAATGCGCTTTTCCTCGAGGTAGACCCTTTTTTCGAGCCTGTAGGGAAACCTGATTCCGAATACCCACAAACGTACCAGATCACCGCCGAGTCCATATTCCCAGGGTATGCTCCAGACTTCCCCATGGTCCGGCAACTCGATTCCCTTCCAGGGTCCCAGTTCGTATGAGCATCTCGATATGGTGGGAAACATCTCATCGAATCCTGAAAACTCACCTTTTTCGAAGAGCTCTCCATAACCGGTTTTTACGTAATCCTTTCCGGGATTCTGCCAGAGGAGCTCCCTTTCGATGTTTTTATACCAGATCGAAACGATCTTTGAGCCCCAATCCGGAAGAAGGATCACCCGTAGAAAGTCGTTTTCTAAAACGATTGATTTCACATCCTTATAGCTGCCAGTCGCAATCTTATTCATTTTCCCTCAAGGCGTTGTTGTTCAGTAACTTCCGTTCTCCTTCAGTGTTTCGAAAAGGGCCAGGAGGTTCTCAACCGGAACAGTGGCCTGAATGTTGTGCACGTTGTTAAATACGAAGCCTCCACCCTTCTTGAAGATCTCGATATTCTGCCTGACCTCTTCACGAACCTGCTCCGGTGTACCGAATGAAAGAGTGCCCTGCGAATCGACTCCACCACCCCAGAACACAAATTTATCACCGTAACGCTCTTTTAAAAATTCCGGATTCATACCCTCGGCTGAGATCTGCACCGGGTTCAGTATGTCCACACCAGCCTCATAAAAATCATCCAAGTAGGCAACGATTGATCCGCAGGTATGGAAAAAGGTCTTCCAATCTGTGTTGGTATGCACCCAGTCGTTCATTGCTCTGTGCAGGGGCTTGTAAAGTTCCTCATAGGCAGCTGGTGCAATGAACGGACCGTTCTGCGACCCAAAATCGGTTCCACTCATCACCACCACGTCGATCCGGTCTCCTACCACCTCGCGGTACAGCTTCAGGTTTTTCATCTGAATCTCGAACTGATACCCGAAAATATCCCTGATATAATCCTTCCGCGTAATTGAAGAGACATACCATTCCTCAGGATCACGTATCCCCTTGGGATGGGGAATACCGGGTCCCGGTACAATCGCAATATCACCGAACCCAGCACCCCAGAAATTCCCTAAAAGTGCATAATCGGTGCCCTCGTAGTACCACTTTGCAGTTTCCTCAAGGTACCGTAGGTCTTCATCTGTATACAATGAATAGGTCTGCTCCGCCCATTCCTTGGGATCGAGTTTAGTTTCGTCGATCGGCTCCTGCCGCACAATGGTGTCGAAGTAATAGCCGTCTTTCGGCATCTTCCCCGAGGGGGGCGCAGTCCGATCACCCTTTGGATACTGGACGATATCTCCATTTGAAAGAACGTCATGCTCGAACTGTCCGGGGATCAGCACCTCGGTTCCATCAAACATCGTAAAGAGTTTCCAGTGTTCGTTTTTGTATCCGAATATGTTAACCGGCAGTTGTACTCCGTAGGTGTCAACTCCAAGATAATCTTTGACCTCATCCTCGACTTCAGCAAGCATCTGATAGGGATCGTATACCTTAACGTGACCACCCTTGATGCCTATGGCGGTTTTCAGCTTAGCGTAAACACTCGCCTGTATTCCGGTCACCAGAGTACTTCCCAGGTCGAGGGGCACTCGATCGGGCTCTTCGTGTTGTATTGCCTTTCGAACCCTCTCACGTGATGTCATCTGTGTACTCCTTTCTTCCCTTCATCGGTTTAAAAAATACTCTCTCGATGCGTAAGGATAGGAGAATCCCACCCTTTTACTCATGGTAACCCGGTTGACTTTGAACGGTCTGGATGAACGAAAGCATGTTCTCGAGAGGTACATCACCCTCCACGTCGTGCGCAGGCGCAAATATATACCCGCCACTTTTTCCCTCAGTCAAAAGACGTGACGTTTCCTGTTTTACCTGCTCAATTGAACCGTAGGGCAGCGTTCGCTGTGTTGAGAGACCACCGTGAAACGCGAGCCTCCCGCGATACCGTTTCAGAAGCCCGAATACATCCATGACCTCGGGCTGAAAGGGGTTGAAGCAGTTCAGACCAATCGTGATAAGATCATCGAAGAGCTCATCCACATCCCCGCAGGAGTGAATCATCACGAACTTTCCCGCATCCCTGACAACACGATACATACGTTCCAACACTGGATAGAGGAATTTTTTCCACGATTCGGGACCCATAATGAGCCCCTGCTGCTGACCCCAGTCGTCACCAAAATAGACAGCATCGATGTCGTATCGAAGCGCCTCGCTTACCTGGGCAATATTATAGTCCGCTATTCGATTCAGGAGCTCATGGACGAAATCGGGATGGAGCACCATATCCATGAGAAGATTTTCCATTCCCCTCAATGTCCAGGCACGCTCAAAGAGGGAAAACCCGACCGCATAAACCCTGAAACGATCCCCATACAGCTCAATTCTTTCAGGAATATCGTTAAAAAACCGCTTATCGAGGGGGTCAGGAAAATCATATCGATCGAACGAGGGGTCAGACAGAACCAGGCCTTTCACGTTCCCAATATCTCTGTCGATGCTTCTATCCCATACAACTCCGAACACATCGCGAACCAGATTCGGACCGATATCCTCAAAGAACCCGATGTCGTTGCCGAGGGTAAGGATATGGTTTTGCAATACACGCTCGAGGTCACCGTCTCCGAAGTGATCTGCGAGCTTTGCCCTTGCCTCCACAGTAAAACCGCAAGACCATGGCACGTAGGGAGGAGCCTGACTCTGTATTGCTTTTCTCACAACTTCCCGCATCGTCATTATTTTTCAGACTCCTAAAAATACCTACGCGCTCTTTTCCAGTTTCCTCGTATAGAGCTTGCCACTTATCTCCTCCCTTCTCATCCGTATACGGTCAATATCGATTGGATAAGTCCCGTATTCGTGCACCGTTCGATACATGGCAGCTGCATTATCTGGAGGCACCTTGTCGTGCACCTCACTGGAAGATCCGATGAATATTCCACCCTGGGGTCCCATCCGTTCTATTAGCTCGAGGGTTTCATCCTCCACATCAAAGACGTTGCCGTGTGGAAGTGTAACCTCACAGCAAACATTGCCGAAGAGAAGCTTGTTCGGATAACGGTATCGTATCTCGAAAATATCGTTGCAACCGTTTCTTTCAATTGGATGAAGGCCATCCGCATCCAGTTCCTCCAGTATTATCGGAAGGGCGGCACCATAGCGTCCATCGGTGTGAAAGAGAAACTTGTGCCCCTTCTCCTTCACAGGATCCATTATCCAGTGCCATCGTTCCAGTACTTTTTCCCTTATGAATTCCGGACTGAATATAGGCCCGGAGCTTCCGCAGATGTCCTCTCCCATAAAGAGGAGCGGTGCAGAGGCGTTTTCGGCATAAACCTGTGCGATGTATGCAGAAAATTTTCCTGTACAATCCATGATTTGGGAGATAAGCTCGGGTGCGTCGTATATGCCCAGCGCAAAAAGCTCCATGTCCATGTATGAGTAGGCATCAGTCACAGGACCCTCAACACCACCGACAAATACGAGGTCATAGGAATCATAGACCTTTTTTATGTCCCTGATAAAGGGCCCGTACCACTCCTGAACTTCAGTGAATTTCGGTGGATTGGGCATGTTCTTTTCAAGCCCCTTTAAATCTTTAAATGGCCGCTGGGCGATCCAGGCAGTATCACCCGCCTGTTCAACCCTCCAGTTGTCAGGATTTACCCCGAAGAATCTGATCCAGTTGACGATCTTTGATCCCATCCAGTGATTTGCTGGGTCATAGATATATCGGGTCATATCAAGACCGATACTTTTGAACGCTTTGACGTTGATTTCGAGTATCTCCTCCCAGCCGTACTCCTTCCCACGCTCGTATCCGCCATACTGTTCCAGTACACCCACATTATCCATGAAATCCCAGGTGAGAATTCGATCGAATGGCTTCCAGTTCAGCGCATTCAAAAGGCGCTCCTGATTCGTCATGTTTACATCTCCTCTAGGCCACTCCCATCCAGAATTCGGCTTTTTTCATCGAGTTTCGATTCATAATCGGGCGATGTACAAAGATCGCCGTAATATCTGCTTCAAAAAGGAGACTATCCGTGAAATACTATGACTTTTTCATCGTATCTACATATACGGCGATGAGCAGGACCAGCCCGGTTGCAATCCACTGATAATAGGAGGGCATATTAACCATGATGAGTCCAGACTGCAGAACCCCAATGATAGCGACGCCGATAAGGCTCCCAAATATGACACCCTCACCGCCGGCAATCGATATGCCGCCAAGAACACATGCTGCAATAGAGTTCAGGGGATACTGACTGCCCGCAGTCGTCTGAGCCGCACCGAGACGGGAGGCGAGGATTATTCCGCCAAATGCGGAAAGCATCCCGCTCAGCGTGTAGACGAGGATCCTCATCTTATCCACATTAATTCCAGAGAGCTTTGCCGCCTCTGCGTTTCCCCCTATACTGTAAATATAACGGCCGAAAACAGTGTATTTCAGAATAATGAAAAATACCACGTAGAGGGCAATAAGAATGACAATCGGAAGGGGCGTTCCGAAAACCCGAGTTGTTCCCAGAAAACGAAAACTCTCCAGATTTACCGCAATGGCGAACCCCTTTGACACAAGGAATGTAGCTCCCTGGAATATCGACAACATACTGAGTGTGGTTATCAATGGGTTTATGCCGGCCTTTGTTATGAGCAGGCCATTGGTAAGACCGACCGTCGCGCCAATTGCCAGCCCAATGAAAAACAAGGCCCAGTAGTGTTCATAGCGTTTTGTTAAAAATGCAACGACCATGCCTGCAAACCCGGCTATCGATCCCACCGACAGATCGAACCCGGCAGTCAGTAAAACCAGGGACTGCCCGATACAGACGATACCAATGACCGATATGGTAAGCCCTATTGCATGGAGATTTCTCACTTTCAGAAAGTAGGGCGATAGTATCGAAAACGCCACGACAATGACTATCAGCACAATGAGCATTCTTGTCTGATTGAAGTAGTACCTGAACCTCTCCGCTCTCAACCTCTCCACTGCCATTTCCACTAGACCTCTAAAGGATATTTATAACCTTTCGCTCGAACCCAATTCTATCGAATCAGCCGAGGGCGTACTGAACAACTTGCTCTTCCGTTAAATCCCTGCTCTCACTGAATTCATGGGCAATCCTGCCATCCCGGAATACCAGTATTCGATCACAGACATTCAAAACTTCGGGAAGCTCAGAGGATATCATGATAATACCCTTACCCTCATCTGAAAGTGCCCTGAGAAGCTGATAGATCTCTGCTTTTGCCCCAACGTCGACACCGTGAGTCGGCTCATCGAATATGATGACATCAGACTTGGATGCGAGCCATTTTGCAATGGCTACCTTCTGCTGATTTCCACCGCTGAGGGTATTAACGAGCGAACTCTCGGATCGAGCCTTTATATTCAGATAATCCATATATTCCCGAACAATATCGAGCTCTTTTTTCGCGTTTATTGCTCCATACTGGGCGAGTTTCTGAACAAAGGGGAGAGTAACATTGTTCCGAACCGAAGCTCTCAATATGACCCCCTGTTTTATACGGTTTTCAGGTACGAGACCGATTCCCAGCTTCACCGCATCTATGGGCGATCTGATCGTCACCTTTTCTCCTGCAATGAAGATCTCACCTCTATCAAGAGGATCAACACCAAACACCGACATCATCGTCTCGGTTCTTCCGGACCCAACCATTCCGAAAAGCCCAAGAATTTCACCCCTGCAGAGCTGAAAGCTTACATCGTTTATCGCACTTTCTCGTTTAAGACCCCTTACTTCGAATATAACTTTGCCTGTTCTTCCAGTTGTACGGTTATCCTCTCCGTAGAGATTCAACTCCCTTCCAACCATCATCGAAACAACTGTGTCCTTTGACACATCCTTTACCCTGTGAGTACCTACATACATACCATCTTTATACACCGTGACCCTGTCGGCTATCTGAAATATCTCATCCAGTCGATGGCTCACATAGATAATAGAGATACCATCATTTTTCAATTTTTCAATCAGCTCGAAAAGCCCCTTCGTCTCCTCCTCGGATAGAGCAGCCGTGGGCTCATCAAAGGCTATGATCTTTGCATTGAATATAAGTGCCTTTAAAATTTCTATTAACTGGCGGTACCCGGTCCCGAGCCTCTCAACGTGCAATCCAATCAGGTTTTCAATATTAAAGGTTTTGGCGATATCGTATGCTCTACGATACAACTCTTTCCAACGGACAAATCCGTATTTGGTCCTGGGATACAGTCCCATGAAGATGTTCTCGGCAACAGTCAGTTTTGGTGCAAGCTGGATCTCCTGCGGTACCATGCCGATACCGTTCAAACGTGCCTCGATATTGTTTTTGAACTCCACCTCCCGGTCTTCGTATACTATTCTCCCCTCATCTCTGAGATAGATCCCTGCTATGATCTTTATCAGCGTGGACTTGCCGGCGCCGTTTTCCCCAACAAGGGCGTGCACTTCACCCTGTTCCAACTCAAACTGTACCCTGTCGAGGGCTTGAACGCCGCCGAAATGTTTGCTTATTTCCGAGGCCTGCAGTATCACACCGGCCTTCATATGCCATTCCTTATAATTATCTGCACAACATGGGAGGGAATTCGCTCCCCCATGTTGTGCGTACATTCACTCATGATTGCTGCATCAAGCTGCACAGAAACCTAAAAGGTAAACTCATATTCCATGTAGTTGTCTTTCGTAACGATGACACCGGGAACGAGGGTCTCTTTGGGCATCTCTTTTCCCTCGGTGATATAATCGTACAGTATCTGTACCGCAGCTTCACCTTCAGCAAAGGGACGGAGCTTTGTTACGATATAGCTGTTATGGGGCTTCTGAAACTCCTCATAGGACATGATGTATCCGCCCAGACCGCAGGCGAGAACATTCTCGAGGGGAAAACCGTTCTCCTCAAAGATTCTCAATGGTGCGATTGCACCATCATCGTTTATGCCGGTGACTATCCAGTGGGTCACATCCGGATTTGCGTTCAGAATCGCGCTCGCAACCGGGAGATTTTCCTCGAACATGCCGGTTTTGGAGTCCTGGACGATGAAGTCTTCATCCCTCAGGGGAAGGTCCTCCATGAGTGCCTGCTTGTAGCCAACGGTCCGGTCATGGACAACTGAGAGAAATGACATGTCAATCTGCATTACCTTGACCACATTCCCCGGGGCAAAGAAGTTGCGTTCCTTTGCCAGTTCTGCCAGGGCATGACCTCCCATGATTCCCGTCTCCACTGTCGGGAGTCCGACATGCGGTATCGGGTTGCCATCGCTGTCCATTATGGTATCGTCGATTGTTATAACAGGAATTCCCGCCTCACGTGCCTTGTCGACGACAGCCGGACCGAGCGATTGCTGCGTTACCACAATCATCAGGGCATCCGCCCCCTGTCCGATGACATTGTCAACAGCCTGCATCAAAGCCTCATCATCGAGGTTTGCATCGACTCCGACATAATCGAGTCCGAGCTTTTCTATCCGGGCCTTGATTCCCTTCTCCTCTTCAATGAACCACGGATGGGTGAGCATTTTGCACACATAGGCGAACTTCAGCTTACCCTCTTCCTCCTTCTGCCCCGCAGCAAAGAGTGGCATTGCAAGGAGAGCAATAAAGAGACACACAATAAAAAACAGTAAAAACTTCTTCATTCTCAACCTCCTTAAGGTTTTGTAGTATGACGCTTTTAGACAGATTTTAATTAAACCAGTCAACCGTAAATTATTCAAGAAAAATCTTCCAAAATGCTATTCCACTCACCTGCATTTTTTTTCAACTATCATTGAAAAGAAGTTGACGAAAATTCTGAAGTATTGTATAAATATGTATATACATTTACATTCAATTATACCTGAAGAGTTTTCCTTGTCAACACTTTTCTCAAAACTGATCTCATGAAAAGTATTATCGATAAAAACAGCAAGATTCCCCTTTATAAACAGGTAAAAAATTACCTCACCGATATTATTGAACAGGAACGCAGAGGAAAATCACAAAAGCTTCCCCCTGAAATGGAGATAAGCCGACAGTTCAACATAAGCAGAGCAACCGTGCGGATTGCAATACTTGACCTCGTTAAAGATGGACTCCTCGAGCGGGTTCCTGGCAAGGGCACCTTCATCAAGGAGAGGGAGACTTCACTCATCTTCACAAGCTGGCTCAGTCTCGAGCAACCATTTGACCAGTCCTTGAGCTCAATGATCCAGAGGTTTAAAAAGCTCCATCTAAATTCAGAAATAAAAACTATTGGAATTCCATACGAAAAAACCCAGTATCAGCTCATGGCAATGGCCCTTGGAGGAAAGGCACCCGACGTTGCAACACTCGTCCATTTCTGGATTCCAATCTTTGCACATCATGGAGCTCTGTACCCCATGGACGATTTATACACCGATGAGGTACGAAATAATCTCTATCCTCAGACTCTTCATTCTGTATCCTATGAAAATCACTTCTATGGTTTCAACTGGATCAATGCCCCCAACATACTCTTCCATAACAAAAGGATAATTGGGGAGCTTTTCGGCACTGATACCAAATTACCCGGTACCTACGAGGACCTCTGCGAATTGTTCAATAGAATACATGAAAAGTCTCGTGGGGAGTTCATTCCCTTCGCACTGCCAATAAACGACGATGAGATCTTTTTCCTCTCCACGGTCTACAATTTTCTCCTCGCGTTCAAGGGCGGCCTGATGGATGAAGAGGGCAATATCATATTTAATTCCGAAGCGAATATAAGGGCATACCTCTGGCTAAAAAAATTCATCCGAGAGGGTCACATCAATACGAACACCGGTTTCAGGGAAAACCGGATTCAATTTGCAAATAACAAGCTGGCCTTTTTCATCGATGGTCCATGGCTGAGAAAAATGGTGACAAGTCTCTACCGCACCAATCCGACGAAAATCGAAGACATCGGTTTCTCAACCCTTCCCGACCTGGAGGCGGGGAAATCGTGGTCGGTTACCTGGAATCACACACTGAGCATTTTCCGTCAGTGCCAGAATAAAGAACTGGCTCTGGAATTTATTCGCTTTCTCGCTATGAACAGAGAAAATGCTGAGTTCTACTATAGAACAGCAGGAATGCTTCCGGTAATGCTCGACGAGGTGCAGGGCAATCCCCTCTACGATGATGATTTCGGCAGAGTATTGAAGAATCAGATGAAAAGGGCCTTTCCCATTCCATCGGCACATCCTTCATTTCTCATCTCCATCGCCTTTTGTGCCAAGGCTTCACGGGAAATACTTCTGGGAGATGCAAATATTAAAACTACCCTCAACAGCTATACCGAAGTGATTGAGCAGCTTTACAAGCGGTAATGTTACTCCAGCAAGGTTCGAACATCTTTCGAAATCTCCTGAATATTTTTTGAAAGATTGAGCAAGGTGTTTCGGTTGATTCCTTTATGGATCGTGTGGGGTGATGAAACGGAGAGAGACCCGACAAGAGTTCCGAGCTGCTGGGCTTCTGAAAGCGTAAGACCTGCAGTTAATCCAGCGATGACGCCAGCAAGAAATGCATCGCCTGCACCCGCTGTGCTTTCCACATCTGTTTCGACAGCGGGGAAGTAGGATATCTCCTTGCCGTTCCACGCCCAGCTCCCCTGCATCCCTGCCGTAATGGTCAGTTTAAGCTGGGGGTACAACCGGCCAAGAGATTCAGCAGCTCTGCGTGCAACATCTTCGATATCTTCGGAAGGATTC
>CAYFYU010000077.1:0-19990 GCA_964347455.1 uncultured Spirochaetota bacterium
TGCTACCCATATTTCAGATCAATCAGCTATTCTGAATCAATACTACGATTTGGGGTACGGATCAATCTATCATATAGTTTTTTTTTCTTTCAAAGCATTCTGAATTATATTAGGAAAAAATCCGGGTGTACATACTGTGCTTTTCCTATGATTTCAAAGCTTTCCTGTTACAGGATGTACCTGCATCGAGACGAGGGTTGCCATGAATATTGAGTTCATTAAGATGGAGGGAGCGGGGAACGATTATATCTACCTCGACCTCATTAAAGTTGGCATAGATACCGATTTCAGCAGTCTCGCGAAGAAAATCTCCTCGCGCCATTTCGGCGTCGGTGGAGATGGACTCGTACTCATATTGCCCAGCTCCAACGCAAATTACCGGATGAGAATGTTCAACGCCGATGGTAGTGAGGCCGAGATGTGCGGCAACGCTATACGATGTGTTGGTAAATACCTCTTCGACTATGGATATATCAATGATGGGAATTTCACCGTCGAAACGCTCGCAGGGATAAAAAACCTCACCATTGTTGAAACTGACAGGCGGGGGAAGGTATCACAAGTTCAGGTAGACATGGGCTCCCCGATTCTTTCCGGAAAAGAGATCCCCGTCACCTTTGACATGAATCCGGTTATTAATGTCGAGGTAATGGGATACCGAGGCACCGCCGTTAGTATGGGTAACCCTCACTTCGTTATCTTTGTCGATCGCATTACCGATGAACAGATACATATGGATGGACCCAAACTGGAGAATGCGACTGTTTTTCCAAACAGGGTGAACGTTGAGTTCGTACAAATAATGGACAGGAAAAACATCTTGGTGCGCGTGTGGGAACGGGGTTCCGGAGAAACACTCGCGTGCGGCACCGGCGCATGTGCGAGCGTGGTAGCATCGGTTCTGAACGATATTACCGAGAGAAAGGTAAAGGTTAACCTCACCGGTGGGGTGCTTCAGATAGAATGGAGAGAAAACAACAACGCAGTATATCTCACAGGACCTGCTGTTGAGGTATTCAAAGGCGTGTATCCTCTCAGGTAACGATGATGCGATTCTTTCCTTCTCTCTTTGCCCGGTAGAGCGCATCGTCAGCCAGCCTCATGAGTTCATCCATGTTCTTAGTATCTTCAGGAAACCCAGCAATACCGATGCTGAGTGTCACCCGGACCGAACCCCGTTTCGTTGGCACCCGTATCTCCTTGCCAGAAAAGAGGTCCATTAGCCTTTGGGCGATTTTTAGGGCAAGATTTTTCCCTGTTCTTGGCAGAACGACGATGAACTCATCTCCTCCGTAACGTGCAGGTATATCTGATGAACGAACCGAGAGCGTTACGCTCCGCGCGAGCTCCTTCAACACCAGATCACCTGTTTGGTGCCCATGGGAGTCGTTGACACTCTTGAAGTTGTCGATATCGAGCATGATGCAGGCAAGGGGTTCCTCATAGCGCTGCGCCTTTGCTATCTCGAGGCGGAGGGCTTCTACGAAATGCCTGAAGTTGTACAGGCCGGTCATTGAATCACGCATTGACAGGTCTTTGACCTTCTCATAGAGCAGTGTATTGTGAATCGAGATGGCGAGATGTCGGGAAATGCGGATGATTCGCCCCTCGAAATCACTGTTCTCTATATCAGTAAACCCGGGATCGTTCACGTTTAAAACGCCTATAATCCTATCCCCGGATATAAGCGGTACGACACAGACCGTGTTACTCTCATACTTGTTTCTCCCGGACTGCTTGAAACCAGACTCGCTAAAATTTTTCAGGAAAATATGACTCTTTTTCTTTAAGGCCTCATACATAATACTCTTCCGGTCGATCGGAACGGTTAAATTTGCAGGCATGTCGTGATGGTTACTCACAAAGAGCTTGAACTCCCGCTCACTCTCATCAATAGTAAACACACTGTATAGCTTTGCACTCAAGAAATTTGAAAGTTTCTCCCTGATGAACTCCTTTTTAAGCTCGGCATCCAGAAATTGATTGAGTTCCTGGGCGAAATCCGCCTCCTGGGAGAGCAATTCTTTCTGGCTGGTCGTCCACTGTATGAGCTCAAGAAGCTTCTCGCGGTTTTCCCTGAGATTCTTCTCCTCCTCTCTCAATGTGAGGAATGAGGCAATCTTCGCCATCAGAATCCGGCTGTTCACCGGTTTCTCCACAAAATCATTAGCTCCAAATTCAATTGACCTTATGACATCGTCCTCGAGCTGCGAGACGGATATGGCTATGATAGGGATTCCTCCAAAATTTTCATTGGATCGAACCTTTCTGCAGATATCGAATCCGGTGGAGCCTTTGAGCATCAGATCCAGAAGAATGAGATGTATATCATCCTTCGAAAGTTTCATCAAAGCTTCGGATTCATTACGGGCGAGTGCTACCTTGTATCCCCCATTCTGAAGATTTTTTTTCAGTATATTACGAGTGTCAAAATCGTCGTCAATGATGAGTATAGTCTTTTTCATATTTATTTTATTATAATTATTTTAACTCTTTATTCCATAATTATCTAAAAGTTTGCTCCTAACTATACCCTACCATATTTTTGACAGGACCTTCGGCACTTGACAGCACCTTCGGGCCATTAAATAAAATCCCGCAACTTTACTGGAGCAGCAGAACCTTCGGAGTGAGAGACAACAAAGGATACCGAGGCATTCCCCATAACGTTGACGACTGTTTCAATCTGAAAGATAATTCCTGTAATACCGAGAATCAATGCGTATCCCTCTGCAGGTAGTTTGATGATCTGGGCAAGCACTACGAAGAGTAAAATAAGCCCCCCTTCCCTCAGTCCATCCAGTTTTAGTGTGGATACTGTTATGAGGAGAACAATGATTACCTGCAGATAAACAGAAAGATCGAGCCCATACGCCTGAGCTACAAACAGGGTTGAAACACCAGCTGCAATACTGCTCCCCGATAAACTGAAGGTTGTGCCAAGCCCTGCTACAAAGGTAAACACCTGTCTCTCAGCGCCGAGGTTGTGCTCTATATTTTCGACCAGAACCGGATAAGCAGTGTATCGGTTTCCAGACACCCAACCGATAATCGCTGCAGGGACAACGGCATGTAAGAATTTAAAGGGATTTATCTTCGTCAGGAAGAATACCAAGAGAGCCTGTACGATAAATATATGTATAAAAGAGCCGGCGATTATGACGAGAAGCAATTTTAGATAGGGCATGACATTTTCCGAGGTCATGAATCCCATCTGATAACCAATATAGGTAAATATTCCAATGGGAAGAAACTCGAGGATGATCAGATTCAGACGATGAAATGTATTATCCACGCTCTCCACAAGTTCTAGAAATGGGGCTGAATCTTCGCCGGCAAGCAGAATACCCACGCCTATGAGAAATGCAACAAATATTATTGACAGCATGCCAAAACCGGACTCTATGAATTCAAGAAAGCTTTCCGGAACCACCCCAACGATAAATTGAGAGGTCTCGGGATACTGAATTCTAAGAGGTGATTCCAACTCACGAATCGCAACACCAAGGCCTGGTTGCAGCACATCACCGAGAATGATGCCGATGGTTGCACCGATAACGGTAAGGAGAATGAAATAACCGAGTGATTTGACGAGTATGATGAAGAGTCGACGGTTCTGGCGGAGAAATACGAAACATCTGATCCCGGAAATAAACAGTAACGGGACAACAGCAAAGTTGAGTAATCGAATGAAGATTATACCGATGACACGCATCGGTTCGAGGAATATCGAATCTGGACTAATATATGAACCGATGATGATGCCCATTACAAGACCAGCAACCATTTTTATCCAGAATTTCATCGGGTTCTCCGAAAAATATTTGGACAATATCATACTGAATGATTATGATAAAGTCAAGAATCACAAAGTCATTGTAAACTTGTTTCTCAATTAAGTGTTCATAGAGAGGTTGGAAAATAATGAAGAGATGTGGAATTTTAACCCGCATAGTAATTCTTATGGGAGTCTTTTTGTCTGTTGTCGGTTGTGCAACAAAATACCGGGTAGCACCGGACAACTACCCTCCGAATCGTGAGCTATATGATATCAGCATGAATCTCACCTACCTCAAAGAGGAGGCTCTTATTGAGCGTTTTGGTAATACAAACAACCCATTTTTTGCTCCCCCATCAATAATCGGAGCTAATGAAATGGCTGTTTTTGAGCTAGAGGTGGTAAATAATACATCGTCTTCTGAGATCAGGGACAGCAGTATTCTCATACCATTGAGTTCAATGAGAGTTATTTACGGAGGCAAGGCACTCTTACCCGTAAATAGCTTCCAGTTGGGTATATTCTGGGAGGACAAATTGAGAGGTGGGGCATCTTCATCGGATAGGGGTACCAGCAAATCGGACCGATACGGAACTGCCCGCAAAATGCAATATATCATCAACAGGGAACTTCTGCCACGCGAGCTTACCCTTGAAACAGGCTCGAGCAACACCGGTCTTATCGTATTCATGGGTAGATTTCCCTCTTGGGGCGATGGTGAGGTACACATTCCCGTATTTACTGAAAACAAACAAATAATCGGTGTCTTCAAGGATGAGTTTCAGTTCGAGTAATCTGCATCGTTGGAGAAAACAAGTAAAAAAACCCCTCTCAAAGGAGAGGGGTTTTTTAATCCTGAGATTTCGTTAGAAATCGATGTCAGCAACAACGAAGAAACCACCATCGGGGGCACTGGTAACTACCGCAGGAGAATATGCGTAGCCGTCCTCGGTAATTTCATAACCGACTGTCCACTTTGCACTACCAACCTTTACATAACCGGCAATTTCAGCACCGTAGAATCCGAAATCATTTGAGTCAGTAGGATCCGCATCCCAGACAGCTGCTGTTCCAACAAGTCCGAAGTCTCCGAAGGATACATCAGCATCAATAGCTGCCCTCCTCAGTGTGTCCATCTCATTCCCGCTCGCAGAGACACCGATAGCTGCCATCATGTAATCGACGCTCGCACCAACACCCCAAAACCATCGCTTTTCAGCAGTATCAGCAGCATCAGTGGTGTCATACGCGAATCCTCCAGCAACCCCGAGCAAGCCATTGAGAAGACCATCAGCTTTGGCTGAAAAACCAAACTTACCCTTGTAGTCAGGATCATCCTGAGCGAGGTACCAGGCTTCAATCTCCGCGATACCAGCAACATCGGGTACAAAGGCGTAGACACCGATGTCGTTAAAAAGACCATCACCCGTAGGATCGGTTTCACCGAAGCCGAGAGCAGCGGTCACCTGCACCATACCCGCATCAGCTTTGAATTTCCATGCAAGGGGATCGATATTTGATCTGATGTCATCTCTTTCATATGCGTGACCTGAAACCTCATACTTGTTGGTATACAGAGAGGTTATTCCTGCGGTATTTGTCAACCCAACAGGAAGGCCAAAGTATGAACCGACATCAGTCCTCAGCTCAAAGTACACAATGTCTGCACCCGCTCGGGCGAATGTTTCAGCTTGGCCTGCAACTTCGATGAGAACTGAGTTGTATTGATCCGGCCACAAGGTGAAATCTACGTACATGTTTGCAAAACCGATGTCTGCCGTTTCAGAATCAAAAGGTGAGATTGTTCCAAAGGTAAGCTCACCGCTTGCCTTCAGTACTGATGCTTTCTCGTCCTGCAGCTTTGCCAGTCTTTGGTCCGGGTCGTACATCTCCTGTGCAAATGCAGGCACTGCAAAAGCGATAAGCACAACTACAGCTGCAAAGATAAGGAATAATTTCTTCATTTTTACCTTTTCCTCCTCAATATTGAGTGTATTCTCAGGGTCAACGACCCCTTTATCCAGGAATAACCCGAATAGTATACACTATTATGGTTCAACAACTGGCTTGCCAGGCCTTGTGGAAATATGAAGCTCTCCACCTCCTTTTTACTCAGAGTATAAGATATGATTTTACAAGCATATGTATGCTTAACCGCCGTAGCGAAGCTTCAATTTCCACCCAATGGCCAAATGACAGCTAAAGGGTAAACTTTTTTATACCAAAATGCAAGTAAATTTTTTCAAAAAAAGTAAAAAAACCGCACTATACAAAAAATGTCTTAGACTTTTCGTATAATAAAGTTTACTAATATTACTTCAGGAAAGAGGCGCCGTCAAGTTGAAAATTTGCCTTTTTCCCTATACGAGTTACTCACCCTTTTTTCTATTCGGCTTCCTCTTTCTGAGATTGAGAGGATTTTTTACTATCTTTTTCGTCTATTTGTTCAGTAGACTTGAATGAAAACAAAATTTTGGGAATAATAACACTATTGAATTTTCCTGTCAAGATATTTTGCCCATTATGTGAAAAAAATATTTTTTGCATTTCAGTAACATACAGCAGCGTCCACGGTGTCGAGAAACAGGTCAACATCTATCGGTTTTCTAATTATATCGATTATGCGTTCATTGCCGCTCAGGCTATCGACCTCATCAGTTATATCACCGGTTAATAGGATGATTGGCACAGAGCAGTGCTCGGTAATCTTCTCTATAAGGTTTTTCCCCTGGAGACCCGGCATATGATAATCAATGATGAGCAAGTCCTGTTCCTCTTCACTCGTGAGTATGCCCAGAGCACTCTCTCCACTTTCTGCGACTGATACCTTGTATCCCCTTTTTTCGAGCAACCGTTTTCCTATGAGCCGTACGTCCGCATCATCATCCACGAAGACGATTCTCTTCTCACTATCATCCAGCATCTGCTCTCTCTTCCCTATCACCTCGAGGGGGAGATAGACTGAGATTTTCGTACCCTTCCCCACAGCAGTATCCACATCAATTCCACCGCCCAGATTCTCCACAATGGTGTGCACTATCGCCAACCCAAGTCCGTTTCCAATAACAGGACCGTCCAGCTTGGTGGTGAAACAGGGTTCAAAAACCTGATCTATAATATCCGGATGAATACCGGTTCCATTATCAAGAACCGTAAAAACGATAAATCGGGAATCGCCGTCCCCCCGCGGGATCAGTATTGGAAAGATAAAATCGCCTATCCCCTCTAGTCGTGCTGATACCTCGATAATCCCATGCTTCTTGCCGATTGCATCCCGTGCATTGATGATGAGATTAAAGAGAATCTGAACGATTCCGGTCTCGGATGCCCGAAACAACTCGTTCCCACAAACCTCATCTAAGAGCTTCAGCTCAATATGGGGAGGAATAGCATTCAGAAGAAGCTTATCAATTTTTCCAATTATCACCGGTACCGAGGTATGCTGCCATATTCCCGTTCCACCGGTTGAAAATACCAGGATCTGCTCTATGAGATCTTTCGCCCTCTCAACGATGCTCTCATTGTTGCAGAGATACTCCTGTATCCGACCTGGATTATTTTCATTTTTCGCACGGTAAATGTTCTCACCCATTACGGTAATCAGGTTATTAAAATCATGGGCAAAACCGCAGGCGAGTCTACCCATCGTTTCGATTTTGTGTGAGCGAATGAGTTGTCGTTCCAGTTTCTTCCTCTTTCTAATGTCACGCACTGTAGCAAGCTGTACCCAATCCCCTGATATCTTCGTTCGGGAGACGGAAATTTCGACAGGGATATCGGTACCGTTCTTTTGCCTGACAATCGATTCAAAGGTGGTTATGTCCTTTTCACTGGCCACATCCCGACCCACACCCAACCCTGGCTGCAGCTCTGCATTATGAAAAAGCAGTCCCAAACCGCAATGGAGAAGCTCCTCACCACTATATCCGGTAAGGATCTGAAAGGCGGGATTGACGAGAATAATTTTTCCACTTTCATTCGTAACAACGATGCCGTCACCAATACCGTTGATGATCTCTTCATATCGCCTCTGGACGACCTCCTCCCGTCCTCTCATGAGGTTGAAAGACATGACGACATCCTCAATGAGGCGTTGCAGCATGACAATAATGTGGTAGAGGATGAACCCGAGAAAGAGCATGTAAAGTGATCTGAATACCTGCTCCATAATTGCCGCCCTGGCAAACTGCTCTACGCCCGGAACGCCAGAAAAGGACTGATATCGAAGAAAATACACAAGATTAAAAAATAGAAGTATCAGTACGGTCGTATACAGCGCATGGAGTTTCCGCAAACGGAGTACACTCCCAACCATAACTATTAAATAGAAAAAGGTAAGTGCACTCGTTACTGGTGCATGAATGGTGGTTGTAACGGAACCAACGTAGAGCGCAAGACTGATAATCGCCGTATCAAGGAATACGGAAATGTATTTGATTGCGCTTCTGTATCTATTCTTCCGAATGACGACGAGGAGAAAGAGGTTGTACAGTGCCATGAAAGAAACGAAGCCAAGTGCATAGTAGCTGCCGGGAAGATACTTTCGGCTTACAATCAGGAAGAGGAGAGAAACCGATTGGAAGGCAACCATAATCCATCGGAGGTAGTAGATAAACTTTTCGCCCTGTATCTCCTCCCGTAGAATGAGTTCAGCGATCTTCTCCCGCAGATCCCTTTTCAACTCCCCCCCTAAGTACAGAAATCATATTAGTAAAAAGATCAAGCCCTGCAAGTGCGAATGAATGAAGTGCCAGTGGTAAAAATCTTAAATAAAGTATCGTGCGATAATAATTTTAGTTACTTTAGTTTCGATCAAAGGAAGTCCTGCAAGGACGGCAGAAAGCTGCGATATGCTATTCCCTTATCTCAAAGCTGTACGTATAAAGTTGATTCTTTCGTTCGAGGTCAACATTGATGAAAGCATCATCCTTTATATTTTCCCAGAGTTTGTACATCTGATCGACCTGCTTTAGCTCGTGACCGTTTACCCTTTTGATAACATCTCCGCTCCTACCCCCTAACTCATATACGATGCTTTCATTGGGAACCCGAATGAGCCGTAAACCTTCCATCTGTCCATTCACCATGTAGGGACTGATAGCTATCTGCGTCAGTATCTGATTGACTTTGCTGAATACTTTATTTTCAACGTCGCTTCTGCTGAGGACTTTACGCAGCTGCTTTGCATTTGCGTATGCATCTGAGCTTTCTGCCCTTATAACAGTTTCCTTCTGATTGCTCACCTGTCTCGTTTTCTCTTTATAGTACATGGGAAGCCCCATCGTGCTCAAACCATCACTCAAAATCACACGGAACCGCTCGATTTTAACTATCTCCAGATTGTCGATCATCTCACCTTTCCGGTAAGGCTGGCTTTCCCTTTCCCTTGCTTTCCTGATAAGTGCAATTGAGCGATCCTTGGGGAGTATAACCACTCCGTTGAGTTCGTACCGTTTCAAAAGGGGCGAATCGGGAGTTTCAGATCCTTCAGTTTGGGGAATATCGGTGTTTAGCTCTCTAACAGAGAAAAGTGGGGAGTTGAAAAGGGCGATCTCATAATCCCCTCCATCAAAGGGTTTGTAGATCCGACCATCGGTATTCTTAACCTCTCTTTGAGCAGGGTAACTGAGAAGACGCTTTTCAACCACGGTGGCTATTATTCTCGAGGCTTGAAAGAGTATCACCACACCAATACATACATAGACGATGAAAAATAATCGTTTCATATGATAAATATTTTAATACGAAAACATTAAAATTTCAACACATACCCCTGCTGTCATAAAGGGTATCATGGGAAATTTAAAATCCTTGGATACTTTACCTACCCATATCAGTATTCCACCGGTCGCAAGTCCGATAAGTGCTGAGAAAAGGAGAATTCGAAGCACACTGGCAGGGCTAAAGTAAAGTGCTGCGCCCGGCAAGACAAACAGGTCTGCAATTCCAAGGGAGAGCCGCTTCTTAAAGAGATACACAATCAGCAAGCTCAACAGGAGAATAATAGCCGAAAAGGCGAACCCCAAGATCGAATCCAGGATCCTGCGCTGAACCACATTCAGTAACGATAAAGTGATAAAGACCCCACCGCCAAACCACACTGCTCCTATCTCACAGAAAGAAATCGTTCCCATATCGATATCGACAACAGAGAGATAGAGGAGAAGGGTGATGAGATAAACATAGCAAAAGAAGATGGGGGTAATGCCATACTGTCGGTATATCCAGTAGTAGAGAAGGGGTGTTGCGAGCTCTAGGATAAAATACTGTAGTGGTATTCGATAGCCACAATGGCGGCACCTTCCCCTGAGAACGATATAACTCAACACAGGTATGAGTTCGAATAATTGTAGCTTCCTGTTGCATCCGGGGCAGAAGGAGCGATAGGTCAGGATGGACAGATTCCTGGGCAGTCTGTATGCCAGGCTTCCAAGAAAACTGGCAATGGACATTCCCGCAAGAATTATGTACGTTTCGAGCATCTTCTCATTCCCCCGAGCTCTCTCAACACAGCGGACAGAGTAAATGAGTGCTTGTTAATCTATTTATTAATATTATGTGATGGATAGAGCAGTTATGTCCTAAATCCCATATTTAAAAGCATTGCTGAACAGGGCGTATCCGTCTCCCTTCTCCTTCAACCTTTGCCCTGTCTTTCTAGTACTGTTTCTCCTTTTCGTCCAATCAGGATATTGATACAAACTCATCGCCGCTTCCGGATGTGGCATAAGGCCAAACACCCTTCCAGTGGGATCGCATACCCCCGCTATACTATTTTGCGAGCCGTTCGGGTTGTAGGGAAACTCCTGTGTCGGCATATATGAATTATCGCAGTAGCGAAGCGAAACCAAATATCCCTCCTCAACACGCTGGAGGGTGTGAGCATTCATTGTGATGAAACGGCCTTCTCCATGTCGTACCGGGAATCGGTAGAAAGTTTTCCCTCTGGTGAAGATATTGGGGCTATGCTTTTCTGCACGGAGCTTCACCCAGCGGTCTATAAAATAACCCTCCCGGTTTGGCGCGAGGGTTACCTGCTGTTCCCCATACTTCCCGTCGACAGCGGGTATCAATCCTAAACGTACGAGTATCTGAAACCCGTTGCAAATACCTAGCACGAGACCGTCTCGCTCTATATATTCCATGAAGCTATTATAGAGTCTCTTTCCACCATCTGAAATTGAGAAACGTATTTTTGAGGAGAAAGCCACCCCGGATCCGAGATCATCCCCAAAGGAAAATCCTCCCGGGAAAACCACCAGCCTGTAGTCGAAGAGACTTTCCGGTCTTGTAATAACATCATTGAGATGGAAACGATGGGTGAGAAATCCGACCTGTTCACATGCTTCGGTCGTTTCATAATCACAGTTTATCCCGTAACCGGTAAGGACAAGAGCCTTTAATTTATTCACGGTGCATCTCCACTATCCAATTTCCATGCCGAGCAGCCCATACAGGGTATCGCGGTATGCACGAGTAAGATTCTCGAGCGAGATGGAGGCAAGTTTTTCTTTGCCATCTCTGATAATGAGCACCGGGTTCGTGGTCGTCCTTCCGAGGCGTACAACTGGAGTTCCCCGAGTCCGGGAGACAAACTTTTCCTCGTCTGCAGGATTGACGCTGAGTAAAAACCTCCCGGCCGATTCTGAAAAGAGTACATACTCGGTAGCGAGTTCTGAGGAATGGTGTAACGATTCGAGATCAATTGCAGCACCCAAACCACCGCCAATGCAAGACTCCATTAGTGCAACGGCAAGTCCACCTTCGGAGAGGTCGTGGCCACTAGAAATGAGTCCTTCCACAAGAAGGCTATGATACAACCTGTAGATGCTCAGGTTAACTCTAGCGTCTACCTCAGGAGCATAGGGACTGGATCCACCATATTTCCTGCAATAGAGTGATCCCCCGAGATGCCTGCCAGTTTTTCCCAGAATCCAGATGGAATCACCGTCGCACTTGAAATCAGAGGTAACACACTTTCTAATATCCGGAACAATGCCGAGAGCTGAGATGAGAATGGTCGGAAGCACACTGACCTTGTGGTCGCCTATTTTAAAATCATTCTTCATGCTATCCTTGCCGGAAATAAAGGGGGTTCCATAGGCCACAGCCGTATCGAAGAGGCCTTCGGCCGCTCGAACGAGCTGGGCAAGCTTATACTTTCCATCGGGTGTTTTTTCTGTATCGTATACGGGATCCGGCCAGCAAAAATTATCGAGCAGGACAACTCGGTCAGGATCCGCTCCAACCGCTACCGCGTTTCGAAGCGCCTCATCTATGGCCATTGCTGCCATATGATAGGTATCGATCGGTGAATAAAAGGGATTGATCCCTGCTGCAAGGACGAATCCCCGATAATCCCCCTGAATAGGTGAAATGACACCACCATCGGAGGGACCTGTTTCTTCGGGACCAACCAGAGGTTTCACAACCGTCTTCCCACCGACCTCATGATCGTAACGCCTGATTATTGGTTCACGACTACATACGTTGAGATCGGCAATCATTTGAAGCAGTACTGTTTCCAGAGGGTCCTGGACAACGGGTAACTTTTCATCTATATCCGGTTTTTGCCATTCAGCTTCCAGTGAGAGAGGAATGGTTGAATGTAGAAAATCCAGTTCCAGGTAACCCACGGTTTTTCCCCTATAGGTAATATGGAAGTATCCGGAATCAGTGAATTTACCGATCGGAACGGCGAGCACATCCCGCTTTCGAGCGAGCTCCAGAAGTGCATCAAGATTTTCGGGTGCAACTGCGAGCGTCATTCGCTCCTGAGCTTCTGAAAGAAGGATCTCCCAGGGTTCGAGGCCGGGATACTTGAGTGGCGCCTTTTCCAGCTCGAGGTACGCACCACCGGCCAGCTGAGCCATCTCTCCCACCGAAGAGGAGAGACCTCCGGCACCATTATCCGTGATTGCCCTGTAGAGAAGTCTATCACGTGCTTCGAGAAGCATATCGAGCATTTTTTTCTGTGTAATGGGATCGCCGATCTGTACGGCCTGCACCGGAGACGTTTCGGATATCTCCTCACTGGAAAAGGTGGCACCATGAATCCCATCTTTTCCGATGCGGCCCCCGATCATCACGACAACATCACCCGGGCGTGCTTCCTTTTTGTGAGCAAGCACGTCGCCAATCCTACTAGGCATGATGCCGACGGACCCACAGAAGACGAGAGGCTTTCCGCTATAGGAACGGTCAAACACGACACCCCCATTGATGGTGGGTATTCCACATTTGTTTCCGCCGTCTTCGATACCCTTGATGACCCCCTCCATAATACGTTTTGGATGCATCATCCTTGGTGGAAGTGCATCCGTAGTTGTTGGATCACCGAAACAGAGAACATCCGTATGGGCAATAAGTCTTGACCCCAGCCCCGTGCCCGCTGGATCCCGATCACAGCCAACAATTCCGGTTATGGAACCGCCGTAGGGGTCAAGGGCAGAGGGAGAGTTATGGGTTTCAACTTTGAATGCAAGATTATAATTGTCGTTAAACTGAACAACACCTGCATTATCGCTGAAGACTGAAACGAGGAATTTTTTCTCACGAGAGATCCTTTCGGTCGCCGATTTGATGTAAGTCCGGAATATCGAATGGACTGCCCTCTCGCCTGTCCCGTCACGGTAATGTATGGTCGCATTGAATATCTTATGCTTGCAATGTTCCGACTGTGTCTGGGCAAAAGACTCCAACTCTACATCAGTGGGATCAGGGGGAAGACCAACCGATCCTCGTGCTTTGCAGATCTCATCACGCTTGAAATAGGACCGGAAATAGATCATCTCATCAAGGGTGAGTGCCAGCACTCGCTCATTTGAGATCAACTCAAGCTCTCTATCAGGTATATCGAGATTGATCGCCTCTGCTTGTGGAGTAAAATTACCTTGCCACTCCATACCTCTAGCCGGAAATCCCTCTTTCCTGCAGTAATCCCGATAGCACATTATTTCGATCTCTTCAATAAGATCGTTAAAGAGTACTTCAGTACCGATCTTACGAACCTGATCAATTTCGAGATCCCCATCGATAAGGTATTGAGTCGACTTATAGACACGAAATTCCTTGTCCCATTTCCTCATCATCAATGTGAGAACATCGGTTGCCGTGTGGCCTACATTATCGGTAACCCCACGCCTGAAAGAAACCTCGGCGGCCCATGTGAAGCTTGGAAGCCGTGTGCCAATCGGACTATCGACCGAATACAGGGAGAGGACGGGATCACAGAGAACATCCCGTGCGAAAGAAACCAATTCCTTATCGGTGAGATCCGAATAAACGGTATATACCGAAACTACCCGGAGGCTCCTCAGCTTGAACCCCAGTGTTGTTTCTATCTCCCACTTTGTGTGGTGTGCAAAGGGGTCCTCCATCTGGGGTTTTACGGCAATTTCAATTCGCCTGTTGTGCACCTTAATTCCCTCTAACTGTTTTGGTACGTGATGGGTAAATCCACCACCGATAGGTTGCTGTTCCTTGACAGGACCTTCGGCCCTTGACAGGACCTTCGGCGCTCTCCGGGGAAGAGAGGTAATACGAATGGCTTAAATTTTTTTGTTCAGAGATTTTAATATACCATCCACATAGTTCTTTTCGGGCACAGCGCCCTCAATGACATAATTTTCGTTTACGATGCTTTTCGGGACACCGACCACGTTGTATTTATTCGAAATCTGTGGAAACTCGATCGCCTCGATCATATCGCTCCGTATGTACTCCGAAATAAAGGCAAGCTTATTGGCAAGAATCACTGATCTTGGACAATAGGGGCAGGTCGGTGTGACGAACACCTGAATGTGTACTGCACTTGTGATCTTCCCAATAGCCGAGAGCGTTTTGGGTGTGAGGTCATGCTTCCCGGTTGAAACCGTTTTAATTGCATCGAGTAATGAGACAAACTCATAGCCGCTCGGAATACCGAAAAAGCGTATCCCGTAATCATGCTCATCTCCTGCCACGATTATCGCCGGAATCTTGTCAATTCCATAGTCTTTAGCTAACCTCTCTTCACGCACGAAATCATGCACCTCATGTGTAATGAGGTTTGAGAATCCAGACACATCCTCGACCAAACCGATACTTTCACGGCAAAAGCTGCACTCAATCTCCTGGGTAAACGCAACGAGCTTCACCGTTTTATCCAGAGTGCCAAGCAGTTCCTTTGCCTTTGCTGTAGTCTTCTCATCGATCATTTCCTACCTCCACGGTCTATGATCCCCATTCCGGTGAATGCCATTTATCTGTAGTCACCTCCGGTCAGACCGCTCAAACCACCCAGTATCCCGCCTCTGCGGGCTTCACCTCTGTTCGATCCTGCAGCAGCGTAGATTCTGTCAGCCATCCGTGAGAAGGGAAGTGTCTGAAGGTAAACTGTACCAGGTCCTGTCAATGTGGCGAAAAAGAGTCCCTCCCCACCAAAGAACGCCGTTTTCAAGCCTCCTACAAATTCGATATTGTAATCGATATTCTCCTCGAATGCAGAGAGACATCCGGTATCAACACGGAGTTTCTCTCCTGCCCCAAGGGTTTTCTTCAGGAGTGTGCCACCCGCATGAACAAAGGCTATGCCATCACCTGAAAGCTTTTGTAGAATAAATCCCTCCCCACCGAAGAAACCCGCCCCGAGTCTCTTCGTAAAAGCAACGGATATGTCGATTCCATAAGCAGAGCAGAGATAGGCATCCCGCTGACACAGCATGGTACCGGTCTCCCTTAAGTTGAGGGCCAGTATCTTCCCAGGATAGGGGGCAGAGAAACTAACCTTTCTCCGCTCTCTTGAATTGTTCAAAAAGGTCGTGATAAAGAAAGACTCCCCTGCAAGGATCCGCTTGACTCCCCGCATCACTCCCCCACCCGTCTCAGCATTCATCTCTATACCGTCTTCCATAAACATCATTGCCCCTGCCTCGGCCTGAACGGCTTCACCAGGGTCCAGGGTAATAATAACCGCCTGCATATCATCCCCGATCAAACGATAATCAATTTCATGTGCCTGTGCCATTGGCAACTCCTTTTATCCTCTTCAATATTTACCCTTAAGAGCAATACCACACATTCATATGGTCGATATTTTGAAACAATCGTCGACCATAGTAGTCGCTCTGGCCATTTCATGATTAACTCATTAGTGAGTGTTAGCTCAATACTAAGAATCACAATACTTTGCGATTCTTAGTATACACTCTATGGCTAACCATTGGTATACTTTTATTTGACAAATATAGTGGGTTCATCCATATTTACAGTAAAGCGGACCATTTTAAATAGTAGGATTGTATTATGAAAAACAAGGAAAGAGTACTTTGGATTTGTCTTGTCATCATCCTTCTAATTGTCACAACCGCATCGGGACTGAACAACTGGATTTTTGCTGGTGATACTGAAAAAGCATACGAACAGCTGCGGCTGTTCAATGAAATTTTCAATCTGCTCAGAACGGAATACTACGACGAGGAAAAGGTAACTCCTGAAAATCTCGTCCCCGGCGCGATCAACGGCATGATCGAGACACTCGATGACCCCCATACTTCCTATTTAACCCGGGAGGTTTTCGACGAATTGCAGACCGATACACGAGGAGAATTTGGGGGGCTCGGCATCGTTATTGGGAAACGGGATGACTGGATAACTGTTATTTCACCTATAGACGATACACCTGCGGCGAGAAAGGGAATACAATCCGGAGACAAGATAATTGCAATTGACGGCAAATCAACAGCAGACTTCTCAACTATGGATGCCGTACGGCTTCTGCGTGGAAAGGTTGGGACCTCCGTCATCATTACAATTAAAAGAGCGTCGAACAAAAGGCAATTTTACTTAACTATTATCCGGGGCATTATACGGCTTGAAACGGTTAAATCGACTGTTGTGGATGAACATATCGGTTATATTCGAATTTCTCAGTTTAGCGATCCCACAGCCGAAGCGATGTCCGAGCACATCGAAGAGCTGGTTGGAGAGGGTATCGACTCGCTGATCGTGGATCTCCGGAACAACCCCGGAGGACTTCTCTCATCTGTCATCGATATAAGCGATATGTTCCTTTCCGAGGGCATCATTGTATCGACAAAGGGGAGGGACAAATCGCAGAATCAAACTTTCCAAGCACAGAAGAGGGTAACGGTACCCGATCTGCCACTCATTGTTCTCGTCAACGAGGGAAGTGCCTCTGCATCTGAAATCTTCGCAGGTGCAATGAAGGATAATCGTAGGGGAATTCTGGTCGGGGAAAAAACCTTTGGGAAGGGATCGGTACAGACCGTTCGCGAGCTTCCCGACGGTTCGGGCATTCGCATAACAACCGCTATCTATTATACCCCCTCTGGTCAGTCGATAAACGAGGTAGGCATCGAGCCAGATGAGTATGTTGAAGGTATTGAGTTGACTGAAGACGAACTCGATGGTATGCAAAAAATCGATGAGACGGGCATCATCGAGGAATTTATAAAGGAAAATCCCTCATTCAACGAGGAGGATTTCCAAGCACTCATTGACCAGCTCGATGAAATGGACATAACGATGAGACCCGTAATTGTTAGAAGGCTCATCAAAAATGAACAGGAAAAAAATCAGCTTCCATCACTCATCGATCTCGACTATGACGTGCAGCTCAACCATGCGGTTAAGCTTCTGAACTCCATGAAGATTCTCACAAAAAAGGATTCATATTAGACTGTTCTGTCATTAATAAGCCATGGATAATGGGCACGTTCTTGCACTCGAGACTGAGGTTGAATCCATATGATAGACGAGGTTACGGTCCGAACGACCACCCGTGAAGAACTTATAAATGTAGACAGTCAAGTCATCGATTGCATTCAAAAATCCGGTAAACGGGATGGGGTGCTTACCATCTTTATACCCCATACAACCGCTGCGATTACCATTAACGAGAAGGCTGATCCGGATGTGACCGATGACATCCTTACGAAGTTGGGAGATCTAATACCCCAAAAGGGTAGATACAGGCATAGAGAGGGAAACTCCGATGCTCATATAAAAGCATCACTGCTCGGCTCAACTGAAACACTGCTCATATCGAATGGGAAGCCACTCCTTGGAACATGGCAATCGATTTTTTTCTGTGAGTTTGACGGTCCGAGAACAAGGAGGATGATACTAAGATTCGACTGATCGCTCAATCATCTCGAAATGGGAAACGATCCATTTAAGATAAAGGAAAGGAGGAATTCATGGTTCTCTTTTTGGGCCTTGCCTGTATATTCGGTGGATTCGTTACGGTAATACCGCTGTTTATGGAAAAAAATCCCGCTTTGAAGAATTTCGATGAAAAAATAAAATCCTATAAAATAATAATCGGGATAGCGATCCTCATTCTCGGGATCGTAAAATTTCTCGTTCCATACCACCCCGCCGGCCGTTCGATCATCCCTGTTTTCGGAGATCTCGTTCCGTCCGTTCTCGCAATGATGACGGGGATATTCATCTCACTGGAATTCTTCGAATCGTTAAAAGATGTCCGGGGAAAATTTCTTGAACGACTTAAAACGATGCTACAGAAATATCAGTATCCCATTGGCTTTGCAAGTATGTTTTTCGGAATTCTCCACTGGATAATATTCAGAGTCATCTTCTTTTAAATCGAGTCCTCCTTGTTTACCACCTTGTTGAGCGGATATTCAATGATCCCATCCGCTCCAACCTCTATGAGTCGGGGAATAAGTTCTCGTACAACCTCCTCCTTTATTATTGTTTCAACTGAAAGCCAGCGCTTATTGTGAAGCTGCGCTATTGTAGGCGCTGTGAGACTCGGGAGTATGTGCACCACAGCTTCAAGACAATCTTTTGGAACGTTCATTTTCAAACCGACCATACTCTCAGCATTGAGAGCACCCCGAAGCAGCAGCGCTATCTGGTGTATCTTCGACTTTTTCCAGGCATCCTTCATGCTCTTTTTGTTTGCAATGAGCTTCGTGTTAGTTTCAAGCAAAGTGTGAATGATCTTCAGACCATGGGCGCGTATCGTCGTCCCAGACTCGGTAACCTCAACGATCGCATCAACGAGCCCCTCCGCAACTTTTGCCTCTGTCGCACCCCACGAAAACTCCACTTTCACCCTTATTCCCTTTTCTTCGAAATAGTTTTTCGTGAAGTTGACCAGCTCAGTGGAAACAGTCTTCCCTTCAAGGTCCTGCACATTTTCAATCTCTGATCCGCTGGGTACGGCAACGACCCAACGTGCCTTCCGCATACTCGCCTTTGAATAGAGAAGATCCGATATGATCTCCACATCCGCATTACTCTCGAGAATCCAGTCGAGACCGGTGAGACCTAAGTCGAGAACGCCGTTTTCCACATATCGGGCCATCTCCTGGGCTCTCACCAGCGAACAGGACAGTTCAGCGTCATCGATGGAAGGAAAATAATGCCGTGCTGAAACGTTTATTTTCCACCCAGCTTTCTGTAAGAGGTCGATGGTCGCGTTTTCGAGACTCCCCTTGGGAATGCCGATTTTTAACACTTTCCCTTCCATTACCCCTCTCCATACACATCCGTTGGATTAAAGACCCTGGTGCCGTCTAACTGGAGCTGCGTTCCATTTACAATCCGGTGAAAGCAGCTTCGAAACCCTGTGTGGCATGCAGCCCCACCGATCTGGTGAACCTTGATCAGAACACTATCGTTGTCACAATCGATTCGGATCTCCCTGGCCTCCTGGAAGTTGCCAGACACCTCTCCTTTTTTCCAGAGCCGGTTCTTCGATCTGCTCCAGTAATGTACGTAGCCCGTTTTCAGAGTCAACTCCCATGAATCCCTGTTCATAAAAGCTATCATCAGAACCTCGTCTGTCTCAAAGTCCTGAGCAATCACCGGTATCAGACCGTCGAGTTTGTTAAAATTGAGCTCCACCATAGGACGTTCCCCTCAAGGGAATAAACTCCCTTGTACGAAAATGTGTTTTATTAACCTTCGATTGTTGGATAAACAGCAAGCACGACTAAATGTAGTTATGATCGATCTGATTTACAAGCAATTTACGAGGAAGTGCATATCTTCTATTTATCCGATTGGCGCTTGAAGGAAGGCTCACCGTTGTAACTGATACTAAGCGGCAGGAAACACTTTGCCGGAGGAGGGACTTGAACCCTCATGGGGTTGCCCCCGCTGGATTTTGAGTCCAGTGCGTCTTCCAGTTTCACCACTCCGGCACTTTACAGCACCTTCGGCACTTGACAGCACCTT
>CAYFYU010000078.1:0-918 GCA_964347455.1 uncultured Spirochaetota bacterium
TATTCGGTATCCATGTCTTTTGAATGACCAGCCGTTGAGTCCTCTTATCCTTTACATATATCTTGACCTTTTTCATGCTTTTCGTATTGGAATAATTGTAGAGGAGTGAGCTTATAAAAAAGAGAATAAGAATGAGGAGAAAATATCTTTTCATGGCCTCTTTTTGGTGTTCGATGCTTCTCCCGAGAGGGATAATTAGGCTTTTTAGGCCACCTTTACAATAAGCATATCCTATTTCTGTCTTTTGTCAAGAGTCAGAGTGGATTAAATTCTGTAAATCCGTTGGATTTATGGAAGGTGTTTATAAAATCCTCGATACCGTCTGAAATACCACGTGCCAGCCGACGTTGATAATCCTTCTGTAGCATATTAATGGCTTCTCGTTCATTGGTAACAAATCCTATCTCAACAAGTACTGCAGGCATTTTTGAGGATTTCAAAACGTAAAAAAACGCTGATTTCACGCCCCTGTTCTCGCTATCGTTCCCAAGCTTCTTTTCAAGTCCATTCTGAATATATTCGGCGAGGAGCATACTCTCCCGTCGATATTGAATGTCAACGATCCTATTAATAATTTCGATAAGATGATCATCATAATTTTCAACTTCAAATTCAAGCACCGAATTTTCCCTCAAAGCGACATCGCGGGCCTTTTCGTCAGATGAGTCGATGGAGAGAAAATAACTCTCATAACCTTTTGTACTCGGTGTAAAAGAAACATTTGCATGAATAGAGATGAATAATGGATTCTTTTCCGGATCAATGCTATTTGCAACCTCTCCCCTCGCCTCGAGTGAAAGGAAGGTGTCGTCTCTCCTTATTAAAAGAATATCCTTATCTCGCAAACGACGTTTCAATTCTCTATTGAGCTCTTTGGCCACACCCAAAACAATGTCCTTCTCCTTTATACTGTTATAC
>CAYFYU010000078.1:928-5578 GCA_964347455.1 uncultured Spirochaetota bacterium
GGGATCCTTTCCTCCATGACCTGCATCAATGACGATCGCCTTTATCTCGTATGCCGGGCTGAACCTCTCTCTTCTCAACACACTTGTGGATGTTTTCGTATCGGAGATAGTGTTATCCGTTGGGGTTTTGCCATCATTTTCTGGGCGCTGCATCTTTTTTCTCAGGGAGGGATTTCTCTCAGCCACCGTAAACTCCCTCCCATCGTAACTCCACCAAAGAGGACGTCCGGTAAGCTGGCGAATCAATACGTCTACACCCTCTGGAGGAATAACCAGGCTATCCTCAAAAAGTTCAACCTTACTTCCTAAACGAACGATTCGGTTCTCGGTAAAAACCTCGTCCGATCCAAGGGCAAAAATAACTCGATGGTCTCCATGCTCGACCACGAAGGTACCAATTGTTGAGGAAAATTGGTATTCGAAATCAAAAAAATTTACCACCTCAAGAAGGGGAATTTCCTGTGATCGGGAGTTCTCCTCTTTAAGAGCAGACCCTGTGATGATTACCGCTAAAATGAGACAGATGAAACCAAGAATCAGATTAGATCTTGATACCGTAATATTCAAATGTATCTCCCAGTTTCAATATCTTAGCAATCAGGGTATAAAAACTGTATGCAAGCTTTGCTCTCGTCCTGATCCCTATTTTTCCATAGAATCTTTCAGGATGTATTCCAGTTACACAGATCTTCCTTTTTCTAAATCCGAAGTTTTCTAAAAAACTGATTAAATTCCCGATATCCGTGTCAAAAAAATGGTCCGGGGGATGATTCTCAATGTACTTCCCTCTACTAATACGGTAACTGATGCCTCCCCGGTTGGGGAGCGCCAATACGATGATCCCGCCCTTCTTCAGGATTGTGTGGGTCTTCTCAATTACTTTTTCGACATCCTTAAAGTGTTCCGCAACGAAAAAAAACGTCACCACATCAAATGTTTCAGGAGGAAAATCTACTTCCAAGTATGAACCGGCCAGTATATTCAACCCTAGGTTTTTAGTCGCCCATTCAACTGCGAAGAGAGAAACCTCCACACCCGTTGTCTCCCATCCTCTGTCTCGAGCAACCTTGAGAAAGAAACCGAGAGCACAGCCAACATCGAGCAGCTTTCCCTTTTTTCCCATACCAAAGTACTGCTCGATAACGTTCATTCGCCGTTTACCGAATCGGATTATAGTATCACGATCCTCTATATAGCTTTTACCATACTGCCTCTTATACTCCGAGAGGAAATAATCGTGTCCCTGATACGTCCCATCCTGCTCTTTCAGTCCAAACATAAACAGATCTCTACATCTAACACATTTCATCAATGTACCATCACCATCTCTCCTCAGGGCTAACTGTTTGCTGTGGTGAAAAAAACAGTCCCTTCTCTGTGCGAACAGTGCTTTTTCAATGATCTCCAAAACACGTTTTGCCCCATGGGCATCAACAATACTCCTATTCTCCTCTGCTCTTCTGTTCAGTTCCTCCCGCCTCCCGAATATACGATTCATACTCTCTTTGAGCTGGCGCCGACTCGTTCCAGTTCGATAACCGAGATTTACTACAGGAAGTTTCTGTGCAAGCTGCCAATGATACTTCGTATGATTGAACAGAACAACTGGAACACCCAAATACAAAGCCTCATACATGGTCATGCCAAATGACGTGATCACAACACCGCCTCTCCCTATTATCCTGTACAGCTCTTGTGGTTTTTCAATCACATAGCAATCTCCCTCCGGAGGTGGAAACTTGAAAAATGGACCCCTGATTAAAACAGGCTTTACTCCAATGGAATTCAATACACCCACGACCGTGGCAGATAAGTTGTAGGGATCAGAACCACCAAAGCTAACGATAACGGGATCACCTGAGATTTTTTCCTGACCAATGGGTAGGCTTTCTATCTCTCTCATATTTTCTATTCTACTGTCTAGAATAATGTACTCAGACCCTTGATAGTTACCTCTGTACCCTTCCAAGGTTGGAATAGAATAAATGGTAACATGGGCTCGTAATCTCCCGACACCGCAATCATCAACCGCAAGGATAGGTGCGAGACCTGCCAGCCGATCCATCATCTGCCGGTCACTGTCTCTCAGATCGGACACAATCAAATCGACCGAATCCACATCCGCCAATCGCTCTACAGGATTATAGCAAACTGGTTTTTCTATATAGGAGAGGACATCACTCCAGTTTCCCCTAAATAAACATATCAGTGCATCAAAGCATTCTTTTCCCTCCTCAATAAGATGGATACAGCGCTTTAGATGACCGAAACCGTAATTGGCGCCGCACGCTGTGTAGAAGAGTACTTTAGGCTTTCGCATCGGTATTATTATCGGCTATCGAGGTAAGCAATAACGTCTTCCAACGGAATTGGTGCGCCTCTGTACAGGGCATCATATATGTCACACATGTACCTGTAATCCTCAATCGTATCCACAGTTAGACTGATATCAGGCCTCTGGAATTTTTTTTCGGGGGTTCCACGAAAGATTGCAAAATTCTGTTCATGCCTGTATATATACTGTGTAATGTGTTCCCTCTCGAAGGGATCTTGGGTGATACGGTGCACCTTTTCCAGAACCTTGCTCTCGATGACTTCAATGCCAGTACCATAGGGTAACTGAGGATATAGAGTTATATCCGCACACTGTTCGCTGTGGAGCAACAACGTCCTGTCTATATAGTCGATTGATACCAAGGGATTATCGGCCGTTGCTCTAACAACAGTGCTTATATCAAAGGTATGAATGGTATCGACAAATCTGGCGAGAACATCTTCCTCACTTCCTATGAAAAGTGGTATCCCATATTTATCAGCGATCTTTTGGATTAAAGAAGCAGAATTATCCGTCGTTGCGACGATTACACGATCAGGAACCTTCGCCAGGATTAATCTTCTCAAAATCTGTTCGAATATACTCACACCACTGAGGGGTAACAGTAGCTTGCGGGGAAGTCTCGTTGAACCAATTCGTGCTTGTAAAACGATTGAAATATCTCCCATCCTCAGTCCTGAACCGCATTTTCCGATCCCACCATAAGACCTATTGGGAGTTTAGCAGGGGTCGATTTTAGAAATTAAAAGTATACCACTCATCGCAGACTTTACAGTATTTATCGTAAGTTCCAGCGCAGTGTTGAAGATAGTATTCTTCATTCCTTTCCCAGATAGTTGCCATATCTTCCTTTATCAGATTACCAAGATTAAAATCCTCGTTTATATCCTGCTTACACCTCGGAACATCTCCATTGCAAAATACCACCAGATCCCTCGTCAAATGCCAGCACGGTTGCCTATCTAATGGCCTGAGATCTGATTCAGATCTTTTAGTTAAAAGATTCAGATATGAATTGTATTTCTGTATAATTACATGTGCACCCTCTTTTTCCCAGAGATCATAGAATTGAAGCATCTCATCCTCATTAACATCCATTCTTACCATTTGAACGTATACATTACGGTCCCATTTAGAAAGAAGGTAACGAATATTACGCTGTACCCGTTTGAGACCTTTTCCCCTGATCGCCGTATATGTATCCTCACGTACAGCGTCCACAGCAAAAATAAAGTACAGATTCTCCGCCCTTAGGCCTGATACATAGTCTGAAAAATCTGGCGTGAAAAGATGACCATCGGTTTCGAGAATCAGTTTTACTCCTGGATCTCGTATGCTATACTCGACAAACCTTTTCAGATCATCGTGCAGGAGAGGTTCCCCAATGTATGAGAAAGAGGCATAGAAATCATCAGAAAAATTCCTGAACTTGTCAAAGATTATCTTATAGTTCTTAAATTCGAGCTGTCCGACTGCCCTTTTTAAAATAGGAATAGGCGAATAGATGCAGGTCGAGTTGGTCTTGTTCGTTATCTCAAATTCAACATAAGAGGGAACCGTCCTTAGTAGTGCCGGCTGCTCCTCAATGATCTGACAAAACCGTTCATAACTGCAACCCCCTCCCCCAATCTCTATTATTCGCTGGGTGAGGAGTCGGTTTCGCTTCGGCGAAAGAGTGAGCTCAATACGTTTTAGTTTCATATCCTGAGGTGCAAAATAGGTTTCAATATCGAATGAATTGATCTCTTTCGAAAGTGTACTGAATAACGAATCTCGTCCTATGTCAGACTGATCTGTTTGAAGAAGTGAAATCAGTTTCGGCAGCAGGCCGATCTTCACAATTTCCGGTGCGTACCCGATGGGAAATCCTTCACCATAGGTATATTCGGCTATTTCCACCTCATGCAAAGTCGTCATCTTTCGAGCAACATCGATATCAATGAGGGGAGTATCAAGAAAAAAATAGATAGCATCGTCATAACTCCTTAACTCACGGTAAATATGTTCGAATACTGACGCCGTTTTCCTGACTGAGAGGACGATTGTAGTGAATTTGTTTAACCGATTACCCAACTTCTTGATCAATTTATCATCCGCTACGATGTATATATCATCCTTTTTTACGAGTTTTTCTGCCTTTTGCAACAGCAAGTCAACCGGATTCTGCTCTCCAGCAGCTTGTGTCCAGTCTTCAGGCATCAGTAGCCCATTGATGACCACAGCAGTTTTCATAGAGCTTATACTACAGTAAAACCACATGAGCGTCAATTCTTAATCATTGACATTAAAGCAATGTCCATTTGTGTCTATTAATG
>CAYFYU010000078.1:5588-14453 GCA_964347455.1 uncultured Spirochaetota bacterium
CTTAACTTCTTTAATTCCATAAAATTAGTTATTGTACGTTGTTAATCATTGACATATAAAACATTATCTCTTAAGCTTAAAATATGGATGGACTGAAAACGGAGATCACGCGACATATTTACTCGGTTTATGAGCTGACGAGGGAGATAAAACAACTTCTTGAGAAAAACTGTGCCGATGTGTGGGTAAGCGGCGAGGTTTCGAATTATACCCGTGCCGCATCTGGCCATATCTACTTTACCCTGAAAGATGAAAGGGCAGTCATGAGGGCCGTTCTCTTTAAGGGAATGCAAAAGGACATACGTTTCGAAATAGAAGATGGCCTCAAAGTCATTGTCCATGGAATGATAAGCGTATTTGAAAAGAGGGGAGAATACCAGATTAAGGTTGATTTCATCGAACCCGAAGGCCTTGGTGCATTGCAGCTTGCGTTTGAACAGCTTAAAGAGAAGCTGAAAAAAGAAGGGTTATTCGACGAATCCCGGAAAAAAGAGATTCCGGGCTTCCCTGAGGTTATCGGTGTTGTTACATCTCCAACAGGGGCGGCAATCAGGGACATTCTCAACGTCATTGAACGTCGGTTCAGAGGATTAAGGGTAATTATCTACCCTGCAATGGTACAGGGAGAAGAGGCGGCTGCGAGTATCGTTGAGGCAATTCAAAAAGCAAATGAACGTATGGAGACTGACGTTCTCATTGTTGGACGCGGTGGCGGATCGATCGAAGATCTATGGCCATTCAATGAAGAGATAGTTGCACGAGCACTGTCAGAATCGAAAATTCCAGTCATCAGCGCGGTAGGTCATGAAATCGACTTCACAATTAGTGATTTTGTCGCCGATGTGAGAGCGCCAACCCCGTCTGCGGCTGCCGAGATTGTGGTTAAAAACAAACGGGAGCTTCTACTACGCTTCGGAGATCTTCACAACCGCCTCGCTGGATCAATAGATAGAATATTCAAAGCAAAAATGGACTCCTTATCTCATTATACGGTAGATGTGCTTCACGGTCGTTTGAGCACTCTTCTCAATGAAAAGCAAATGATTCTAGACGATTTGACAAAATCGCTGATCAATATCATGGAGGTAATTCTGACGAGAATCAAGGGACGGTTTGAAAAGAAAGTTGGGGAATTGCAAGTATTGAGTCCTCTCGGAACTCTTGCAAGAGGTTATTCAATTACGTCTCGTTTTCACGATGACCGCCCTATAGTAACGGTCGGAGAAGTCACACGGGGAGAAGCCATACAATCCCGAATAAAGGACGGGACACTTTTCAGCACTATCACAGACATCGAACATAGAAAGCCCAGGAACTCTCAGTAAACGTAACTCTGAAAAAAGAGATGGGGGAGGAACTTATACGGTATGGAATCAGTTGATAATTTTGAAGATGCACTTAAAAGATTGGAAGAAATTGTTCGGGAACTCGAAAACGGCGATATTGGCATCGAACAGGCTCTCAATCTCTTTGAAGAAGGGACAAGGCTATCTAAATTATGTGCAAAAAAATTATCGAAAATTGAGAGGCGGGTCGAAATACTGAAAAAGGGAGAGAAGGGTGATGATGTGCTTGAACTCTTTCAGGGATTGGATGAGGAGTAATGATGAAAGAGAACAAAACCCGTAACATATTTCGGCTTCTCATATGTGCGATATGCACCGATAGATACTATAAGCTAAAAACCGTGATATATTGAGATAGTGAGATGAAGATACGATCAAAAGTTCTGCTCGTTGTATTGCCATTGTTGATCTTTCCTGCGCTTCTTATCGGCTATACCGCCTTCATATCTGCCCGGAACGGTATAACCAAAGTTACCAAGGAGTTTCTATCCTACAAAACAACAGAAATGTACAAGTATTGCAGCCGCCAGGAAGACATACTCGTTGAAACAGGCCTTATATTGGTCGAAGGTTATAGAGAGCTCGCCCAGCAATCAGCCGAGGAATACGCAAATGTAATTCGACTTTCAGATACAGGCTACTTCATGGCATTCAGCTCAACGGGGGACATAATTTTTCCATCCGACGAGGGGGACAACATTGCCAATGAAAGCTTTTTCTCCCAAATTTCAACCGATAAAAGTGGTTTGCTGAACTTTACCCACAAGGGGATAAACCGCGTTGGTTATTACATATACTTCGAACCGTGGGACTGGTTTATACTCCTCAGCGAACATGAAGAAATTTTTTATCAAGATGCAAATGATATACGGCAACAGGTTGCCTACACGATTGGAATTACAATCATATTTGCAATTGGCCTTATACTTCTGTTTATAAAGAAACTCACCGACCCAATGAAAAATGTTGTCGGTACAATGAAAAAAATTATCACCAGTAATGATCTCTCAAAAAGGGTACGGGTGGAATACGATGATGAGATCGGATATCTGGCCACCTGGTTCAACAGGATGGTTGGGGA
Source organism: uncultured Spirochaetota bacterium (assembly GCA_964347455.1). Classification (GTDB taxonomy): domain Bacteria; phylum Spirochaetota; class B62-G9; order B62-G9; family DRHN01; genus JAGLSF01. Next base: position 8,016 of record CAYFYU010000078.1, read on the forward strand.
TCTCGAGCTTGCCTACAACCAGGTAAAACAATACGCCTACAAGAGTGTTCTTGCGAAGACCAGTGAGGAGAGGATTCGGCACATCTTCCAGAAATATGTTCCAGGGGAAGTTATCGATGAGGTTTTAAAGACAAAGGGAGAACAACTGCTTATCGGAAAGAAACAGGTCGCGACAATTCTATTCTCAGACATCCGAAGCTTTACATCAATTGCCGAAAAGATGTCCGCAGAGGAACTCGTGACCGCACTGAACACCTATTTCAACATTATGGTAAGTATCATCATAGAACATAAGGGGATTATCGACAAGTTTATCGGTGATGCGATTATGGCCCTGTTCGGAGCTCCAGTTCAGTATGAGGATGATCCCCAGCAGGCGATTTTAACAGGACTCAGTATGATTGAGGCTTTGAAGACTTTCAATAAAAATCAGGTCAGAGTCGGAAAACCTGTATTCAAGATCGGTGTCGGATTGAATACAGGGCAGGTCGTTGTTGGAAATATAGGATCGACTCAGAAGCTGGAATACACCTGTATCGGAGATACCGTTAACCTGGCATCACGTCTCGAAGGTCTGACGAAGGTGTACGGCGTGCCCATTATCATTAGTGAGTTTACTCTCAGTGAATCCAGAAATAATATCAAAACACGTGAACTCGATGCAGTTCGTGTAAAGGGGAAAATTCAACCGGTAAAGATCTATGAACCCTATAAAGATGTTACCAATAAGACCGATGATGGATACAGCATTTTCAATGAGGCAATTAATCTTTACAGGTCTAGAAATTTCAATAAAGCTATAGAACTCTTTAATCAGTGCAACAGCATTATGGGCAATGATATTCCGAGTTCACTCTACATAGACCGCTGCAAAGATCTCATTCAGCATCCACCTTCAGAGGACTGGGATGGCGTATACACCGCAAAGACGAAATAAATTAATCATAATAATCTGGTCAACCTCTATTCTGATGGTTATCCTTATTGCTCCCCTGCATACCCGGGGAGACCTTATATTTTACGATCCCGATGTCGATGTTTCAGTTGGTCTGTTCAATTATTTCACCAATGCAGATGATGTCGCTCCAGATATAAAACCGGGGATTTACGTTGGAGCTTACCTCAGTTTGAAGAGTCCCTTTTTTTCCGATTTTTTCAATACAGAAAGGCTGTACAGTATTTTCGAAGCAGGTGTGGCTCTCAGCGACATCGAAAATGAAAGCGTATCCTTCATAACCATTCCACTTCACGTGGATTTAGCCTATAGAATACGAATCCGACAAAAGCTGCATTTACTGCCATTTATCGGTACCGGTCTGCATATAACCTATAACGAATTCCTCGATAATCCAGCGTATAGTGAAAGTTTCAAGGACAGACCTTTCTTAAGCCCGATTATCGGAACGGGCTTTGAGTTGAGATGGAGGGCTTATAAGAATACCACTATCAAGCTGGTAAAACTGAACTATGGGCTTATATTTGACGGCAGGGTTCAAAGTGGATACGTACAGTACCTTCAACTTCGGTTTCCCATACCTTTTATTCCTTAGCCATTCCTCATTATCAGGATGGAGATACAACATCACCGACTTTGAAGGGTCTCTCAAAGAACATAATCCTTCCCTTTGAAACGGTTGGATACACCTCTGAAACTTTAACACTTCCGATAAATATGAATGTATCCGCCTCCTTGCGGTAAATTCCGAGAACATCTCCCTTCTCCAATCCATCCTCTTTCCCAAGATTGAAGAGGAAGCTATTTTCGGAGGCTATTTGAATTATCACACCAGTTGTAGCTCCCTCACCTGTCATCACAACCTGAGGAGAGCTGCCCATAGATCTCATAATCTCACCGATCTTAACAATCTCGGTGAGCGCATCATCAACATATTCGGATCCTTGAAATCGGTTGACTACCTCACTATATTTATCAATAGCCTCTGTGAGGAATCCACTCGCATAGGATTCTTCGGCATCTCGCATAGCCTGAGAGGCTTCACGATTGAGTGCCTCGACGCGACCCTGTTCCTCACCTTGGGCAATGAGACTGCTTATTTCCTTTATCTGATCGAGAGATTCCCTGGCCTTGGGTGTGCCCGGATATCCCACAATGATCTCTTCAAGCGAGACAAGTGCACGATTGTATTTACTCTCACCCTTGTAAGCCATAGCTTTGTCAAAGAGGGCATCTGTCTTTGCCTCTATCGTACGTGCCTCGCCCTCGGTTCGGGCTTTAAAAATTTGGTCCATTAAGGACTCAGCCCTGCTGAGCGCTCTTCGCTCCAATCGGTTATCATCGGTAATAGTATAAACAGTGAAAAAGCGGGAAAGAGCCTCATTCAGATTTCCCATATTCTCTAGATCAACCGCCGAATTATAGGTGCTCCGGGCAATCTGATTTAAATTGACCCCCTTCTGTCCTTTCTCGGTAAGGTTAAGTATGCTGCTAACTAATCTCTCTTCAACACGAAGTTCCGATTCTTCACCGACACCAGTTTTTCTGGCATTCTCAATAATCGGTGGTATCTTATTCAATTCTGCCATACCCTGAGCATAGTTTTCCTCAGCAATTTGTGCAAGAGCGCTGTCATAAAGAGTGTTGAGCTGTCTTCTAAAGGCAATGTATTCCTGCTGTTTGCTCAATGCACTTTGAAATCTCTCTTCAGCTTCCTTGAGCTTAGCCTGTTCCTCTAACAATTTCTGCTCTATCTCATCTATACGCTCGCTGTATGCAATAACTTCCCGGTTGATCTCCTCCTCTTTATTTGCTAGAGCGTTTTCATATTCCTTTTTAATGTTTTCGATCTCAGCACGAGCCTCCTCGGTAAGCGCAAGATATTCCTGCCTTAGTTTTTCCCTCTCATTTGCAAATTCAGTCTCTGCGTCTGTCGTACCACTCGCCATGATTCGAAGACGCGCCTCCTCCAGTTTTCTCTGGTACTCCGCGTTCAGCAAAGCTTCCCTTTCAGAGAGTATTGCATCCTGATTTTCGAGAAATTCATTTCTTTCCTTCTGAAGCGCCTCAAGCCGAGCACGTGCAGCCTTCAGTCTTTCCCTCTGTTCCGCCACCTCCTCTTCAGACCGCCGCCGTATCTCTTTAATAACTTCCTCTTCCACACCCGAAATACTCGTTCCAAGAATCTGCTCTTTCGTCCGTTCTTTATTGATCATCATATATGCTGAAAGACCAGCAGCAAAAATTGTGAGTATCACCACATTCAATATCAGAGGAAGTACCACTCCTCTTTTCTCGCTCGATATGATTTCATCTGCATGGGATTCTGATTTTCGCTTGTTTATCTCCTCATCTATGGATCTGTAGATATCTTCTTCACTGATCTCTTGATAAGCTCCACCCCTATCACTGGCTATTTCGTCATTAGCCCTATTAGTCTGAACGATTTCCTCAATTGTGTTGTTAGTTACAGCATTTTCCGTATTGGTAATATACTGAAGATCAAGAACTGGAATCAGATCCTCGCCACTTTTAACGAAATATTTGATAGGAGATTTTTCATGCCCTGAAGGAACTTTCCCGCTTCCCTTGAGCTTCAAATAACCCTGTACCTTATCAACGGAAAATCCATAGAAATTCTTCTGATCCTGTACAAAGAGAATATTTTCAGAAACCTGTTCACCTTGACCAGGAAGAGGAATATAATCTACAAGTCTCTTTACCTCCACTCCGGTCTCAAGAGTGAAAGAGTTCCTTGACGGGTGTTTGTTGATGAGTATTTTTTCGATCTGATCAGGCTCAACTCCCAACAAGTAACCGTTTAATTTAAATAGGAGAACTTTATCCAGCATTTGACAAGCTCTCTATTTCTTCAATTAACTCCTGTCGGTGTCCAAAATTATCTCTCAGATAATCAAATATTTCAACACCACCCTGACGGTTGAGAAATTTGTAGAGCAGACTCCCTTTCAGAAAGAGCACATCAGGATAGCTATAGGCATCTCTATAGGTATCAAGAAAATAGTCAAGTTCCACTATCATATCCATCAGTATCTGATTGTCGGTTTTACCACTCTGCGTATAGAGTTTTACAATCAGGTTATAATAATCTTTATACATCGTTCCGCTTGCATCGTCAATATAGAAAGGTCTGAGATTCGCATAATCTTCCATCGCTCCGAGGACGTTGCCGATCTGAAGCTCGGAGTCTATTAAATAATAAACTCCATAGGAATGGAATTCAACTACCGGATATTCATAGATAAAGGTTCGAAACGTTTTAGCCGCTTCATCGTACTGACCAGTGATATAATGAATATATCCGATCTCATAAACACTGATCGGAACATAACGAGATTCAGGATGTATATTCACGAGCAGATTGAATTTTGTCAGTGCATCATTCCAGTATTCCTTCCCGACTAACTCCATTCCTGCGGTAAACATTTCCCGATCTGCTTGTAAACTCTTATGGCTTATCTCTATGGCACTCATTTGTGCTCTATCGCTCTTTTCACTTGTACGGATCTTATAGAATTTCAGCAGGTTATAGCTTAAAAGCCCACCGAATATTATACTCGAAACTGCCAGCGCATCCGCTCTTGACGAATTCCCTTTGTTGTCGTAGTAGATCATACTGCCCAGTGAAGCGGCAAAACCACTGGCTGAAAAGATTGTTTCGAACAAGGTTGCTCTACGTTGCTGCGTGTATTCAGCATTTGAAATCGAAATACGGTCGCCCTTACTTTCAATTTCATATATACCATTGGGTATATTTTTTATTACCAGCGGTGATCGTCCCGCACTGACTTCGTTCACAAAAATATTCTTCTCTCTCTGACTCAATACGAAATCCACGTAGGGCGAGAACAGAGTAAAGTAGATTTGAGTTGTTCTCTCATTATCCTGTATCAGTTCAGTTGCAACTTCCTCATATCCTTCCTTTTTTAGTCGCAACTTTTTTGATAGATCCTCCCATCCGTCTACCATTCGCATCGGTGTTCGGCCAATAAACTTATTTCCGAGGAAAACATCTGCACCTATTGGATCGGTGTTTATAAATATTTCGCCAGATAATGCGATCTGCAAGTTTGCAATCTGAATAGAGAAAATTATCGTGATAATGAAAATTATTGTTTTTTTCATCCTGATCCTTCTAAAAGAAGTTGGAGCGAAATCCAATTTCACCGAAAATTGCGTTCAGCGGTGTTTCATCATAGGCAACTGAAAATAAACCGGTGGTTAACGCTAACTGATTATTTTTCCATAAATTGAACATTAAATTCAGGCTTCCACGGGAATAGAAATCAACCGAATTTTCCGAATCATGATTTATGTTTAGTATCGACACCGCAAGTCCAGCGCCTAAATCTACAACGAGTCGGTCTTTTAGATTCTTACCAAGAATAACATATTTGATGGTTCCACCTAAAGGTATAATGACGAGGTTGGAACCGATAAAATCACGATCCTCTTTTCTACCCAACATAACAACCCCCCCCTGGGGTCCAACACCGAGGGGAATCCTATTTCTCTTCGCAAAAATAGTGAAGGACACATCACCATAGATTCCAAATGGATAGAGGTCTCCCCACTCCTGGGTAGGAAGAACTGCGCCCGCGGAAATATTTAACACCTTTTTTGAGCGGGAACTCTCCTTGTCCCCAATATATCTTGCTGGAATCTTATAGGGTTTTGCGTCACTCGCGGCACCGCATTGCCTAATCGCATCGACTTCAAGCTCTTCAATTTCACCTAAAATAGCAAAATCCTCATTATTATCTTCCGCTTCATCCAAAATAAGCCCACTATCGGTAAAATAGATCTTACCATGTATCCTAAGCTGATCACCCTCTTTGTAGAAGAAACCGTACAGAACACGATCGATCTGTTTTTCTCTTGTTATCTTTAATATAAAATCGCTATCCCAAAGATTGAAGGTTTCAGCTTCGAGATATGCCTGATAAGCCTTGTCATCAACGATTGCAAAGGGGTGTTTCTCGTTTTTTACATCAATATGTTCGTAGATGCAGATTGGTATCGAGTATATAAGATCGTTGTAACTCTGGTCACCGGTTAAATTTCTAAAATAATAAACGAGCACTTTCTCATTCGTTTTTCCAAAAACCGAAACAGTCAACAAAAAGAACAGTCCAAAGAGCCACAAAATTTTTAGCTTTTCAGTTTTCATCACTTTCCAACCACGCTGAGATCGATCGAGTCACCAACGGTGAGACCGGAGCCCCGGAAAAAGTGACGGTTTACTTCAAGAGCATACCGGCACTTTTTCGAAGAACGCACTGGTGTAAGGGAGAATGGTTCCATATCAAATATATCGGTTACTTTTCCGTTTTTATCTATAAATGCAATAGATAGGGGTATGGCAGTATCCTTCATCCAGAATGAGAGATATTTATCATCTTTGAATATGAAGAGCATACCCTCATTTGCAAGCCGGTCGAGATTCGGCATCCTGTTGATTT
>CAYFYU010000078.1:14463-19804 GCA_964347455.1 uncultured Spirochaetota bacterium
AGCATACCCTCATTCGGGCCGAGATGGTCCCGACCCATCAACCCTCTCTCCCTCTCACGCTGTGTTTTCGCCAGTTCAACCGTAAGCGGTCTACCATTGATGCTAAGTATGATATCCTTTTTGTTGCTGATACCACAAGAGGAAATGAGCATTAGGATAAAAACAAATGAGCACAATCTTCTCATAATCCCCTCTACCCTATTGTATCGCAATTTTGTTTGCCTTGACAAATCAAAATTGAAAAAATATATTGCATGAAATGACGAGGAAAAGAAGAAGGCCGAGGCTAGGAAAAACTGGCTGTCTGTTCTGGGTGTTTATTATCCTTGTCATCATAGTTTTTATCCTCTACCGGGGTAAAGGGTCCTTTAAAAACACCTTTTCCTTCCTTAAAAACAGGGTATCCACAGAGGAATTTTCTGAAACACCCCAAGACGAGAGGGATTTCTCCTTACCAGAAGAGCAAACTCCAATCACTGCAGAAAAAGACGCAGTGGAACAGACTCCATCTGCTTCAAAAGATGAAATAACACGGGAAACGACACGACAGGAAAAGGAGGAAAGCTCACCAGCTGTCTCGACAGAAAAAGAAGTAGAAAAAAGGGAGCCCGAACCTACAGAGCGTCAGGCGGAAGTTCTTAAAACGAAGAATCTCAAGGCACCTCTGTACTACGTGCAGCTTAACAGGGATAAAGGAACGGCAAAGATACAGCCGGTTATACGGATAGTACAGTATAAGGATTCGCCCATAACTCGAACCATTGAATCGCTTCTGGGAGGCCCTACACAGAAGGAAAAGGAGCTCGGACTTATCAGCTTCATACCCGATGGAACCTCTCTGCTCTCTGCCCGTATTGAGAATGGCCACCTGACACTCAATTTCAGCGATCAGTTTGAGAGTAATTATAACGGACGTGATGCGATTCTGTTTCAGCTCTCACAGGTAATGCTTACCTCATTCGAGTTTCAACAAGTTACCTCGTTGAGCATCCTTATCAATGGACAGAAGAAACAGTACATAACGGGTGAAGGTATTCCCCTCAAAGAGGTCTACACAAAGAATGACCTAACCCTCTTGAATAGTAAGGGATAATAGCTCAACGCATGAAAATAAAACTCAGTTTTGTTCCAGTTATAGTCCTCCTCGCTTTCTCTCTTCTCACTGCTTGTACCAATAGACTCATCTCAGTTACAAATACCGAAATAGCCCTTGGAACGTATGTAAAAATTCAGATAATTACACAGCGGGGCAATGTCGCATCTGCCGAAAATGCTATTTCAGTGGCTCATGAAAATATTAGAACCTATGAAGGATCATTCGACTACAGAAAAAAGGATGGTGCACTGGGTCTTTTCAATAATGGTGTTTTAATTTCAGAAGACGACAACGACCAACTCTTTAAACTTATTAGGGAAGCTCTAATTTACGCACGACTCACCGAGGGGTACTTTGATCCAACAATTCTTCCGTTAATCCAACTCTGGGGATTCGATACCAGTTCTCCGAGTCTTCCGGCACATGAAGATGTATTGAAGACTTTCGAACAAATCGGATACAGACACATCAAAATAACCGAAAAAGAGATAACAAAACCTCGGTGGGTAAAGATGGATTTAAGCGGTATCGCCAAGGGAAAGATCGTTGACCTGATCAGAGACCAGTTGCATAACAATGGCTTCAGTGATTTTCTCATTGATGCTGGGGGTGACCTCTACGTTAGTGGAAAAAACCTCAATAGAAAACAATGGCGAATAGCAATACAGGACCCCATGCATGAGGATAAATTCAGCGGCGTCATCGAAAAAACAGATACAGCTATCGTGACATCAGGCGATTATGAAAACTTTTTTATGCAAAATGGGAAAAAATATTCTCACCTTTTTAATCCGAATACCGGCTATCCGGACAGTGATTGCAAAAGTGTTACTATAATTACAAATGATACCGCAAAGGCAGATGCACTTGCAACTGCTGTTTTTGCAATGGGTAGCAGTCGGGGATACCGTTTTTTACTCGACAACGATATCGAGGGATTTATTATATTTGAATCGGGCGAGCATGAAATCGAATCGCTCAGCACACCCCATTTCTGGGACTAAATAACGAGCATTTCAATGATGGATGCGGATACAAGAAAGCATACCTGCAACCCCACATAGAGCCAATCCAATCCCTGAGGTTTCGTCTTCGAGATATTCGATCTACTATGTATTTCAAAATCCCTAGCAGATTTCAAGAAAACAGTTCTAATGAAATTGACAGTCTTTTCCCTTATCGAACCCGCACCAGTTTTAAAAAAAATTCTTAATTCTGCATAGGTATTGTGGAAGATTTTCAGTATGTGGTAGAGAATAAGAACAAAAGGGGCTGGAGCGTTCACCTGACTGGTTTGAACCCATCTCTTGTTTCTCCGACTTTGAAACATATCACTCATGGTATGAAGCATCGATAAGAGTTCGCTTTCATTAAAACTCTTGGTTAATGTCCTGCTCATGAAAAACAGCTCGATGACAAAAGTAGCGTAGAAGAGTCCTCTCAATATCCCCTGCTTCATGACTATTAATGGACCTGCCCTGAAAACAATTTCTCCTCCACCTCTGAACGCGTTAAAAATTAAAATAAATAGTAGTACCGGAAATAGATAAAAAAGTTGTTTTATTCGCAGATCCCTGATTCTAATTCTAAAGAGGAGCGCTGTGAGCGGTATAAACACGGCCTGAAAAATAAGGGTCATATTAGAGGTGGTAATGAGAACAAAAAGTATGAATATGAGTATGTTGATGATCTGAGAATAGGGGGTAATTCTTGCCTTCGCAGAGGTCGACTCTGTCAAATGAGGGACCTTAACTATTATGTTCCTGAATCTTTTTTGGTGGATTTGGGTTTTGAGGGTTTGGTCTTGGCAGTTACACTCTTATCGGTCTCAGCCGCTTTTGCACGCGAGGCTGCAGTTTTTGCCTTAACCTTTTCCGATCCCTTTTCTTTCGCTTCTTTATCTTTTGTTATTTCTTTCGTTGGTTTTTTTACCTCAGCTTTTGCCGTCTTCTCCTTTAACTTTTTAGGTGCTGCCTTTTCCTTCGATTTTACTGGTGCTACTTTTTCCTTTTTTCCTTTTTCTTCCTTAAGCTTATCAGGTCCTTGAGTTTCCCCCTTAACTTTCTGCGTTTTCTGCTCTTTTACCTGTACTTTGCCTTTTCCTTTTTTATCCAATTCAACATCGACGAGCTCCAGGAGAGAGAGGTCCGCACCATCACCGTGCCTTCTTCCAAGCTTGATTATTCTCGTGTAACCACCATGCACATCCCTGTATTTTGGGGCAATTTCATCGAAAAGTTTTGCAACGATATCCCGATTCTTTAATTTCTTCAAAAGGATCCTCTTATTGTGGAGCGTATTTTCCTTTGCACGGGTTATCATTTTTTCACCTATTCTGCGCAGTTCTTTAGCCTTCGCCGAGGTTGTCTGAATTCTCTCATATTCGAAAAGCGAAGTTACCATATTCTGGAACATTGCATCACGATGCTCTCTATTTTTACCTAATTTTCTTTTCTTCTTAAGATGTCTCATCCTAGGTCTCCACTTCTTTTTTTACCACATTTTGCTCCAGAATATCTTTCATACCCAAGGTTAAACCGTATTCCGAAAGTTTGTCCTTTATCTCCTGAAGTGACTTTTTCCCGAAATTCTTGGTTTTCGAGATCTCTTCTTCGGAACGCTGAGCAAGATCACCTATTGTCTTAATACTAATATTTCTAAGACAGTTGGAGGATCGCACTGAAAGTTCGAGCTCCTCTACCGGTGTCTCTAGCACCCCCTTTAAACGCTCCAACTCCTCATCATATTCCTCCTCTTCATCCTCAAACTCCTCATTAAAATTAACAAAGTGAAGAAGATAATCCTTTAGAATTTTTGCCGCATCAGCAACTGCATCCTCGGGAAGAATACTCCCGTCAGTCCATACTTCGAGGATAAGCTTGTCGTAATCACCACGCTGTCCGACCCGCGCATTTTCAACTCTAAAATTTGATTTTTTGATGGGAGAAAATATTGCATCAATCGGAATCGTTCCAATGGTCTCAATGTTTTCCACATTTGCCTCTGCTGGTACGTATCCACGCCCGAGACTAATCTGTATGTCGATCGATAGTTTACAACCCTTGGCGAGTTCGGCGAGAATCAGGTCGGGGCTCAGTATAGTAATATTTTCATCAACTGCAAGATCGCCTGCTGTAAATGCTCCGCCGCCCTCTTTCACTACATTTATAGTTCTTGTCTCTGCCTCATCTTCAAGATGTAAACGTACTTTCTTCAGATTCATGATAAAATCTACCGTATCCTCCACCATACCCGGAACAGTATCGAATTCATTGGTTATAAGTCGCATGTTCTCCTTTTCCGGATCATAGGCTTCGATACGAATTGCCACAATAGCATATCCCTGCAATGCAGATAGGAGTATCCGTCGCAGAGAGTTACCAAGGGTTACTCCGTATCCCCTTTCCAACGGCGAGGCAATAATCCTGCCAAAATCCTTATCATCTCCCTCGCGTTCGATGACAAGTGATTTTGGTCGTTTCATCCCTTTTAAGAGATTTTTATGGGCCATCGCGTAATATACTCCTGCATTATTTAGAATATAATTCAACAATCAACTGTTCATTTACCGGTAGATCGATTTCTTCTCTTTTCGGTAAGTACATAAATTTGCCTTTTAGATTATCCGGATCCACCTCGATCCAAGACACTGTTCCAATCCGTGAAATATCCTTCATGGCTTCAAGGACTGGTATCATTTTTTTGCTTTTCTCCTTGACCTCAATATCATCTCCCTCTTTTACGAGGTAAGAAGGAATATCAACTTTTTTCCCGTTTACCAAAATATGACCGTGTCGAACCAGCTGACGGGCACTACTCCTCGATGACGCGAAATGCATTCTATAGACCACATTATCAAGACGCTGTTCAAGGAGAATAAGAAGGAGTTCACCGGTAACACCCTTCTTTCTCGAAGCAATTTCAAAATAATTTCTGAATTGATTCTCTAACAGGCCATAGTAACGCCTTACCTTTTGCTTCTCCCGCAATTGCACGCCATACTCTGATACCTTGCCACGCCTCTTCGGTTGCATTCCCGGGGGAAATCTCTTTTTAGTAATCGCGCATTTACTCGATAGGCACCGTTCACCCTTTAACATCAACTTTATCTGCTCTCTCCTGCACAACCTGCAGGAAGGTCCCACATATCTTCCCAATGTATCCTCCCTTGATAGGAACTTCGGCCTCTTCGAGATCTTCGACCTCTGCGAGATCTTCGACCTCTGCGAGATCTTCGACCTCTGC
>CAYFYU010000079.1:0-19757 GCA_964347455.1 uncultured Spirochaetota bacterium
ATCAGTATCCCTTAGTAATAAGGTGGAGAATTACTCCTAAGAATGAAGGGATTTACCGAGGGTGATTACAATACTGGGCTTTTGAAATGATCCTCATAAAGGAGGAAACAATGGAGTTTCCAAAGTTTGAGGTATTAAATCCTTCTGAAGTGGACGATATTCATTCTGCAGCTCTGAGGATACTCGATGAGGTCGGTTTTAAAACTGATTCTCCAGAGGTGACAGAGCTGTTTAGAATGAATGGTGTTGTGCAAAAAGAAGGGGCAATACACATACCATCAAAGATGGTCGAGAAAGCATTTGATTCAATACCGAAAACTATACAACTATTTACACCCTCTGGAAATCCATGGAGAACACTTGGAGAGGGCAACTCACTTATATTCACCGGTCATCAGGCAGTTTTCGTTCTTGATTACGGAGCAAATGAGCCTCGTCCCGCTCAAAAGCAGGATACGGTAAATTTCACCCGATTGGCAAATGCTGTTGAAGATATCGACGGAATTGCAGTACAGGTTTATCCACAGGAAGTTCCAAGACATTCTGCAATAATCCATGCTATGGAATCAATGCTCAGCTACTCTGAAAAGCCACTTTTTTTTGCTCCTGAGTGGAAAGATGCGTTTGCAACTATATGTGATCTGGCCAGGGTAGCTACCGGAAGCAACGATCTTGGAAAAAGGCCATTCTTGATTGCCCAGCCTTCTCCCATATCTCCCCTGTTCTGGGTAAGGGGATCGGCGCAATGCATTATCGAGGCTGCAAAAGTAGGTATTCCATTAGCTGTTTTACCAATGCCCATACCAGGAATGGCAGGACCTGTTACACTGGCAGGAGCTCTGGCACTTCAGCACGCTGAAACTCTATTGGGATTTATTGTTACTCAACTTGTCAATCCAGGAACTCCGGTAATTTATGGAGCTGCCTGGGTTACGTTTGATATGGCCGGTGGGGGTATTGATATCGGCTCTCCGGAAAAGTACCTTTTGAGTATTGCTACTCCTCAGCTTGCCCGACACCTAGGCGTTCCCTGTATGGCTGCCGGACCTGACACGAACGCTCATCTACTGGATATTCAGAATGGTGTTGAAAAATCCCTGTCAGCAGCTTTTGATTTTCTTTCTGGTACTGATGTAATTGTAAATTCCGGTATGTTCTCCAATGCTTTGACAGTATCTCTGGAACAGGTCCTCATAGACGCAGAAATCATATCAATGCTCAGCAGAATAAAGCGTGGGATTGAGGTAAATGAGGACAGTCTTGCCATTGACGCAATTAAAAGGGTTGGGATAAAGGGAGAGTTTTTAACCGATCCTCATACACTTAGTCATTTCAGGAATGAATTATGGGATACAGGGGGCCGTTTGTTTCAAAGGGACAAGTTCGACAAATGGAAAGACTCAGGAGCTTTTGAAGTCGTTGATTTGGCACATAGGCGAGTCGATAATGTGCTGTCGCAAAGTCTTCAACCATTTCCTAAACCGGAACAATTGTCACAAATGGCAAAAATAGTGGCGGAGTATGACGGCAAAAATGGATGAGCGCTCATAATTTGAAAGTAAAGGTAATGGAACAAAATGAGCACGGCTGAGTCACAGCACCGACAATCCGATTGACTTTTTTGACATTCCGACTATATTAAGGTCAAAAAAATGAAGAGGAAATTATGGCATCTCTGAAGACTAAATACATGGGCATCGAACTCAAGAATCCTATCATAGCAGGTGCTTCCAGTTTGACATCAAATATGGGAAGCATTAAAAAGCTTGAGGATGCGGGTGCTGCAGCTCTTGTATTTGCATCTCTCTTTGAAGAGCAGATTCAGCTTGAACAGATGAAGCTCGAGGAGGATCTGGCGAGGGGAGATTACCGGCACGCTGAAATGATCGACATTTTTCCCGACCTCGAACATTCGGGTCCTGCTGAGCACCTTGTCTGGGTTCGCAAAGCGAAGGAAAGCGTTGATATTCCTGTTATTGCGAGCCTGAATGCGGTGAATAAGGAAACCTGGATAGAGTACGCCAAGATGCTTGAGGAAACGGGTGTTGATGGACTCGAACTGAATTTCTATTCCGTACCGTCGGATTTCGAAAAACCGGGTTCCGAATATGAAGAAGATCAAATTGCAATACTCAAGGAGCTCAAGAAAAAAATCTCAGTTCCGATCAGTGTAAAGTTGAGTGTCTATTACTCCAATCCGCTTAATTTTATCAGGAAGGTCGACGTAGTTGGGGTTGATGGATTTGTGCTCTTTAATCGATTTTTTCAGCCTGATATAGATATCAAAAAGGAGCAAAAAACCTTTCCCCTCAATCTGAGCAACGAGAACGATAACAGATTCCCTCTGCGCTATGCTGGTCTGCTCTTTGGAAACGTGAAGGCTGATGTATGCAGCAGTACTGGAATCATGTTTGCAGAGGATGTGATCAAGATGATACTCGCCGGGGCAAAGTGTGTACAGTGTGTGAGTACACTCTTCAAGAACAAAGTTACCCATCTAGTGACAATGATTCAGGATCTTGAAAGATGGATGGACGAAAAGGGATACAAAGACCTTGACAGTTTCAGGGGCAAACTGAGCAGGAAGAATAGTAAAGACCCATGGTCGTATACTCGGGCTCAGTATGTGAAGCTACTTCTCAATCCGAAAAAATTTCTTAACTCCCCACCGAATATCTGAGATTCTTTTGTGCATCTTACCCAAGCACACGCATACTCATCGATTATGAAGGAAGCTGGACATTACAGTACAAAATCCTGTATAATGAAGCTGGAAATTTTATTATTCAGAATTGTTACGGAGGTAGAGAATGAAAGATATTGACGTCGGACAAGAGGTAAGAAGGACACAGCGTTCAGATAAGCTGAAAAGGGATCTGAGCCAGAGACTCGCGAAAATTGAAGGCCAGATCCGGGGTATCAGTAGAATGGTAGATAATGATGTCTACTGCGATGACATTCTAAACCAGATAACAGCAGTACAGTCTGCAATCGGTTCGGTCAGAAACATCCTTCTTGAAAGTCATATCAAGAGCTGCGTCCTTGAAGGCATAGAGAAAAACGAGAATGAGATCATCGATGAGCTCATGGGAACTTTAAAGAGAATGCTGAAGTGAGAAGGAAAAAATCCTATGAGAGATAAGATTACCTGTGGTGTAATAGGTAGCGGTACATGGGGAATGGCACATGCTGAAATATTTGCTACGGATCGTTATGCTCGTTTGGGTGCTGTATGTGATATTGACGTGAAGAAAGCCAAGGCGCTGGCAGAGTGCTATTCTGTACCTTATTATGAGGACTTCAATGCCATGCTCGATAAGGAAGAGCTCGATGTTGTTGGTATAGCAACCCCTGATTTTGCCCATACCGGTCCGCTTTTAGCGGCAATTTCACGAAAGAAACATATTTTGTGTGAAAAGCCACTGGTAACCCAAAAGGAGGATCTCCAAAGGGTAGTTGATGCAAAAAAGTCTAGCGGCGCAAGGATAATGGTTGATTATCACAACCGGTGGAATATCCCTTTCGTGAAAACGAAGAAGCGAGTTAAGGAAGGTGAGCTCGGCGACCCTGTAAATGGTTACATGCGACTTACTGACATTCAGTGGGTTCCGAAGGAGTACATCTCCTGGGCTGCACAGAGCTCGATCATCTGGTTTCTGGGCAGCCATACAGTCGATACGATGACCTGGATATTCGGAGATCGGGTCAAGCGTGTGTACTCGGTGTCTCACAATGGTGTACTGAAAGGACAGGGTATTGATACGATCGATGTGTACATGTCGACCTTGGAGTTTGAAAAGGGAGGGATCGCTCAGATAGAGAACGGCTGGATCACGCCGGATTCGAATCCATTCATCAACGATTTCAAGTTTAACGTTCTCTTCACCAAGGGCATGGTAAACATCGATTTCAGCTCGAGTAACTTCTTTGAGATATACACGGAGAAAAAAGTTGAGCATCCCGATTTTTCTGTAAAGCCCCGTGTATATGGCCAGCCGTCCGGATTCTCATACGAATCGATAAGAGATTTCATCAGGAAAATCGTTTTTGATGAGGAGTTCGTCGTTCCCTTTGAGGAGAGTGTGGATGTAAACAGAGTGCTTTTTGCGATTCTCGATTCTGCAGAGACGAGAACACCCGTTGATGTTAAATATTAAGAAATGCTAGTATTGCCCAATTCTAACATTCTACTGGCGGTAATAGATACGATAGTAAGTATTGTTGGGGTCTATTTCGGTAAAATAGTCTAAAGCCCTCCACATTAATTCCCAGGTTGTTTTAGAATTATTAAGTTTCCATAATTCATACACTGTACGAATAGAATGTGTAACCTCTGCTTTGTAGTAGATATTACCTTCAGAATCTGTCCACCTATTCTCAATGATAATCGTACATGGTGAAGGCCATGTAGTTGATTCCGAGTGATATAGCTCCATTGTGTTATCAGGTTTTACAACAACCTTCGCAGTTATCATATCGTTCTGATTGTAGTCCGAATTAACCCAGGTTCCGACCATATCTTTCCTAAAATCTCTCTTATAAGATTTAGCACCTGTGGCACAACTCCCTATAGAGGCAAAAACAGCAAGGATGAGAATAAGGCCTAAAATATAATTTTTAGTTTTCATCTTTTTTCCCCCCCTCAAGGACGATTTATCCTTTTTAATACTTAACACATTTAAAATTCTTTCTTCTAAAGTCTTTATCCTCCCTTTTGAAAGAAATAATCCAGCCAGAAGCAAGTCTTTTTGCTTATAACCTGCAAAATCAAGAATGTGGGTTGCATAGTCTGCTTTCTTTACTCCGCAACGAATGACGAAAGAATCGCATGCTTTCTCCTGTTCATTGTGTAAGTAGGAATATGCAATCCAGATTGGCGGTATAAACCAGAATATTGTACAAATTAATCTTGCGATATTATTTAATAGATGGTCTTTACGTCGAATATGGGCTAGTTCATGAATGAGAACAGATCGAACTTTTACTTGTGCCCAACTATCAGAATCGGCAGGTAATACAATAGTTGGTTTAAAAATTTTATATGTAAACGGTATTAGACATTTTGAACTTTTTAATAAAGCTATCTTTTTATAGATTCCAATGTTGGAGGATAATTTTGTTAATGATTTATAGTATTTTTTTATTTCATATATATATCCGTTTTTTTTGAGAAAGGATAAAGCGATTCTTCCTACAGTGATTTTAAATGAGACTGCAATAACTCCTAAAATCCACGTTATTAATACCCAGAAAGACCAGTGCAATTCAAAGTAGTGAATCTGCGCCGGGATATGCGATGAGAGCGGGGTGGGCAGGTTTAATGGGTGAGAAGTGTTGAGAAAGTTATATTGATAGGACAACAAAAAGCTAAAAGCTCTATAGATTTCATTTTTTTCATCAGTTACTCCTAGCATTTCGAAATGAATAAGTGGCATTGTTACTGAAAATATAGGAATCAAAATAAAGCTGCAGGTTACACAGAGCCACAGTAAGTGTTTAACCTCGTGGGAAATATTTTTCAGCATTGATAGCGGAAAGCAAACGACAATAAACACTAGTAAACCTTTAATGAAGGTTACGAGAAATATTGACAGCAGCTGCAAAGAATATTGATTTATAAGCGGAATATTTAAAAATGGTTGCATTTCATCGCACATCCTCTCTTCTGGCTCTATCAATAATCTTTGCCAATCTATTCAACTCTTCAGTAGAGACATCCTCTCTATGAATCTCCAGCATAGCAGTTACCGCCTTTTCCAGAGAATTGTCGAAATATGTTGCTAAAACCTGTTTTATTGCGGAATTTGTAGCTTTTTTATGAGATATAATTGGTGAATAGAGGTATTTCTTGCCCTGCTTAGTGTGTTTGAGAAGGCCTTTTACAACTAAAATTCTCAATATTGACCGCACAGCAGAATAGGTCGGTGGGTTGGGAATTTCATCCAACACATCCTGTACCGAAGCACTTTTCATTTTGTAAATAATTTCCATTACCTGTCTTTCCCGTTTGCTCAGGTCATGCTGTAACTTTTTATGCATAATTACCTCCTAATGTTGAAATTTCAGCATATTTTTTAAAATATGTCAACCATTTTTTGCTGATTTTTCAGCATTTTTCTAATTATGTTTGTTCTTTAAAATACGGCCAGATACTACTGGTAGTAGTGTGATTGCTATGTAATTATCAAATGTGTAGCATAAATACTCTAACTGTTTACCGTTGGAGAAAAAAATTATCGTTTAAGGTGTTAATAAATTTTTTCTTACGGGAGATGCATATGAAAGTGAAACCAATTGTGTCAATTTTTCTAATCTTAGTCTTCTCGATTATTTTTGTTGGTGGAACTAGAGCTTTTTCGGAAAGTTCAGCCACAGGCGAAACGACAGTCACTCAGAAGGGTGTACAGATTTCTTTCCAATATCTCGATAAGAAAATGTTGTTCAATCGTTACGGGAACAGGAATAATCCTTTTATTTTCTATGGTACCGGTCCTTTAATTGCTTTCGATGTATCGGTTGAACCCACCGTCGATATTCGCATTGAAACTGGGGACGCTGTGCTTGAATCAGCGCATGGTATACGTGAGCCAGTTACAAAATCTGAGATAACCCAATACTGGGGTTATAGGCTGAGAAAGAGGGCTGGAGGGAGAGTCAGTTCGCAATTCTCAAACTGGTCGCAGCGTTATGTGCTAGAACTGCTGGATGCACATGTAATGTCCGACGCGATGCTGATAAGGTCGCAAGGCGAGCAAAGGGGGCTTTTACTGTTTGAATCATTTAGGACAAGAAAAGGTAATGCAACACTCAAACTCCCCGTTTACGATAAAAGTAGTAATTTGATCCATCAGTTCGAATTCGATATTCTCCTTTAGCTAACGCTTAAGGAATCACAAGCGCTTTTATGGGATTACCTTTTCTGTTCTTCACCTTTTCGAGCGACGGTATCAAATTCTCGAGCTTAAATTTGTGAGTAACAAGGGACTCTACATCAACCAGTTTTTTTGAGATAGCATTCAGTGCCTTCGGCCAGCAGAGGGGGGCGAGCCATGAAAATTTTATTATCTTATCCCAGAATATTGACTGGAGCGCTGGAACCTCAATAACGGCTTTCTCTTCGGGAAGACCAAAAAAGACGATTATGGAACTGCGACCCGAAATGTGGAAGGGTAGTTTTGTTGCTTCAGGGCTCCCGGTTGCTATCAAAACCCTGTCTGCCATTTTTCCGTCTGAGAGATCAGAAATCTTTTTCGATACATCGGGAACGTAGTATTTAGAGGATTTGTCCTTTATGTTGTACACGTAATCAGCGCCATTACTCTCGGCAATTTCTAATCTATAATCCCTCGTACCAATTACTACCAACATTCCAGCACCGCTGGACCGTATGAGCTGAGCCTCGGCAAGCCCTATCGGGCCTGGACCAATAACGACACAGAAATCACCAACCGTGACTTCGAGTTTCTGAACCGCATATATCGCGTCTCCCAGGGGCTCTGAAAATGCAGCCTGCTCATAGGTCACATTTTCCGGTAATTTGAAAAGTCCAGTATACTTGGATGATACATATTCTGCAAAGCCACCGTTTACCGAAACGCCAAGTCCCGTAAAATTCTCGCAAAGATTTACCTTACCCTTTTTGCAGAATTCACATGTATTGCAGTACTGGAGCGGATCAACTGCAACCCTGTCCCCGACAGCAAAAATCCCCAGGCGCTTGGGTATGTATCCAAGTTCAACAATCTCACCGGAAAGCTCATGCCCGAGAATCAGAGGCCCCTTTCCATTTTCGGTCATGAGAGGACTCAAACCCCAGTAATATGCGATGTCTGATCCGCAGATTCCACACGCCTTTACCTTCACCAATACTTCATCAGGGCCTAATTGAGGAATCTCTATTTCCTCGTATTTCATATGAAGCGGTTCATAAAATATCATTGCTTTCATTTTTCCCTTCATAATGCAAACCTCCCTCGCATGCGAACGCACCTTAATTCATGTTCGTGTCTTGATTTTTTCACTACTATGACTTTTGTCAAGTTTTATTCTGTTCTCTATTGACAGAGCTCTTGAATATTTTATTGTATGATGAAAAGCAATTTGTGTAAAAGAACGAGATTATGAAGTGGAGAAAAATAAAGGTAAGTCTTGTGCTGTCCGTTTTACTTCTCATACCTATCTTTGGCTGTACAACAAGCAGCGGGTCAAAACGAACAGGGTGATCGGGTTTTACAACCTTCTCTGAAAATGGTGTAACCGTATCTCTCCGATACCTCGATCGGAAAGCACTCTTTAGTCGTTTTGGCAACCGGAATAACCCCTTCGTCAACCATACAACAGGTACACTAGTCGTCGTCGAGACAAAAATACGATCTCGGGCCGATACACCAGTCAGAATGGATAATACAGTCCTTGGTTCTGAGGGCGGATTGAGGCCACCTCTTCGCAAGTCAAATCTGGTTTACTTTTGTTTGAGTCTGTTCCAAGAGAGAAGGGTGTGGCAACGCTTGAGCTCTCCGTCTACGATTCAGCAGGGAGTGTGATCAATAAATTCACATTTAAATTTCAACTATAAGTAAAAATTCGAATGATATTGAGCAAACCAAATAATAATTCTTTTCTAAAGGTAATTTCTATAAAAATCTTTTAACGTTTTAGTTCCAGATACATTAATATGACTTTGTATAGGCCCTCCACATTGTTTCTCCATAATTAAGTACGGCGTACGGCTCTGAGTACCAAACAAAGTTAAGCGAAATCTCCCAACCATCAAATTCACAAGAGGGGTCATAATAATAGTTATCGATTCTTACAATTGCATGCCCAAGCATATCGAAAGTGTTTACCAGGCATAATTCCGGATTGATTCCCGTACAGTGGGCAAGATACATAAACATGATCGATAGATCTTCACAATCGCCTGTTTTGCATTTATAGGTCTCTTCAGGTGATTGCCAGTAATTTCCTTCCACGTCATCCTTGTAACAAACATTGCAAATAACCCATGAATATGCCTCTCGTAAATCATTGACTATAATATCATGTTCGAATTGATAATCCCACATCTCTTCACTACGAGTGACTATACACCCTCCTAATATGAGGAAAATTACAACCACCGTTAGCCATAGATTTTTCACAAATATATTTTACATTGTACGATAAATTGAAATAAATTCAATAGTTATAAATTTTTGTCTGTTATAGATTCATCGGTTTTTACAACTGGTCAACACCAACCGCATCATAGAGGTCGTAAAGGGCCATTTGATAATTGAATATTGCACTCAGATAACCGAGCTGTGCCGTATTGAGATTGAGCTGTGCATCTTTTAATTCAGTGGGGGAAATTAGTCCATTTGTAAAACTTTTCTCGGACGATTCAAGAAACTTTTGAGCAAGTTCAACTCGCTTATTGCCAGAGGAGATTTTCGCTTCTTCCTCCTCAATCCGCAATAGAATATTGTCTATATTCAGCCGTATATCACCTTGCTCCGAATTCAATCCTGTCTTCAAACTCTCCAGTTCAGCTTCAAACTTTCTTACGTCTGCGTTTTCACCACTCCAGGGGAACAAAGCCGACAAGGGCATCTGAAATGATAGCCCAACTGTCAAATTGTCCTCCCATGAATCTTTGCCGGTGTATTTATTTTTTCCAGTGGCAGTATCGAATCCACTCTGTACCATGTAATTGGCAAAACCAGCAATGGTGGGTCGTTTTTCACGTACCATCAAATTTCTCTGATATTCTGTTGCGCTAATGTTTGTTTCGAACTGACGTATACTGAACTTCTGCTCCGTTGCTAAATTTATCAACTCTTTTCTATCGAGGTGGTGGTACTCCGGGCTGAGTTCTCCGATAAGTTCAATGGTGAGACCTTCAGCCTCTTCTTCATATCCAAGAAGATCGATAACTGCCAGAAGTGCAAATTCAACTTTATTTCTCGCCGAGATGACCTCAGGAATAAAGTTTTCTACATCCGACTCAGCGCTCAATACTTCGAGCTCGGTACCAACTCCAGCCTCAAATCGTTTTCGCGCAATTTCGAGTGCCTCCTCTTTATTTTGAAGAGTCTCCTCCTGCACCTTGAGCACCTCTTTTGCCAGAATATAACCGTAAAACCCGCGTTTTATATCTACGATAAGACTTCTCTTAGCCTCTTCAAAATCAAGCTGTGATAGGCTAAGTCCCTCCTCCGCCAGCCTTACACCGTTTTTTATCCTTCCGAATGTATAGATCGGCTGGTTTAAATCCGCAGAAAGCACTATTGGATCGGAAGCCAGAATGAATGTTCCCGGTATGGTTATCGGACCGGCACCCAGATCAACCGTTACATCAGGACTTTTCGTTTCATCAAAGAGATGCGAATAGGTTGCAACAGCCGAAAAACTGGGGTAGAAAGCGGATTTTGCCTTCTGAATATCAGCTCTGGCTGAGACGAGGGAAAGCATCTTTCTCTGAATGGTCGGACTGTTCTCGAGGCCAAGCCCAATTGCCTGCTCGAGGGTGAGCCTGAACGTTTCACCGTTGAGATTTGTTGCAACAATGAATGAAAAGACCGCTATGAGTATCATGACTAAAAGTTTTTTCGGCTGAGTTATCATTTTTGCACCTACTATGATGGTTTGTTTTTTATTCAACAGAGTACAGTGTTGCCATCTGTCGACAGTTTACCGGATAACGCTCACGCATGCTTTTTCCTGCTCACAAGGTTATAAACAGTGGGAATAATTATCAGTGTCAGAATGGCAGACACAATGAGCCCACCGATTACAACGATACCCATCGGCTGGCGCATTTCCTTTCCTGAGGACCCGACTCCGAGAGCCAGGGGAAGCATGCCGAGAATTATGGCGATGTTCGACATAATAATTGGCTTTAGTTTTGTTGGACATGCTTCGACGAGTGCGCTTTTTATGTCCCTTCCCTTTTTTCGTAATTGGTTTGTATAGTCGAGCAGCAGAATCGCGTTATTCACCACAATACCAAGGAGCATGATGATAGCCATCATTGATGCGATGTTCATCGTCTGTCCAGTGATATAGAGTGCAAGAAATACGCCTATCAGTGCGAGGGGAAAGGTGCCCAGAATCAGTAGCGGCTGAAACAGGTTTTCCAAAATTGCAGCCAAAAGCATATAGGTCAACAGAATCGCAATGAGAAGTGCTTTGCCCATATCAAACATGGTTTCTTCCATCATCTCTGTTTCGCCGCCCCATTTGACCGAGTAACCCGGGGGAAGATCTACCTCTGCAATATGTTTTCGAACCTCTGCCACAACGTCACCAAGGGGGTAATCTGGAGATGTCGAGCCGGAGATGACGATCGTTCTATACTTGTCTCTGTGTAGGATTTTACTGTAACCATCGGAGAATTGAATGTCCGCAAAATGAGCCAGACGGTAGGTTCCATTAGAGGAAACAACCGGAATGTTGCCCACTTCCTCGGGGGTGTCGACCGAATCACCTCTTAAAATAACACGAATGTCATACTCGTTCCCCGCCTCGCGATATTGAGTTGCGATAATTCCCTCGACTGCACCCCTGAGTGTTATTGCCAGATCATACACCGTTAATCCTGCCAGGGCCACCTTGTCTCTATCCGGTATAAGGGTAATTTCAGGTTTACCTGCTCTAGAGCTGGTGTCCAGATTGATCAGGCCATCGACGCTTCGAATACTCTGTACAATTTCATCCTTGTAGGTTTCAAGGGTTTCATTGTCCCGACCGACAAGGTAGAACTGTATAGGAGAAGCACCGGGATCTCCCGAACCTGAGATGGTTGAGACTTTCAGCTTTGCATTCGGAACATCCGACACGTCTCTGATGAGCAGACTTGCAACCTCTTTGGTATTCAACTCTCTTTTATCTGCATCAACCAGTTTGACACGCACCTTTGCCATATTTGTTCCTTTATCGAGTTCACTCAAACTGCCCAGCGTCGTTAAAATACTTTCGACCTCTGGGTGCTTCTGTACTCGTTCTTCAATGCTGTTTACCAGTTTTGCTGTTTCATTCAGGTTGTATCCCAGGGGAAGTTCTACATCGATGTGAATGTTGCCCTCATCGAATTCCGGCATGAATTCGAAACCTATATTTCCTCCGACGAAGAGGCTGAATGCGAAGATGACGATCAATGAAAGAATTAGAACAATACTGATTTTTTTACTCGAGAGTATTCCCTGCAGAATATTTTTATAACCTTTTTCCCATGACCCGAACATCCCTTCGAGCCGTTTACCCAGCGAGTGTTTTTTTGTATCGTGCTCGGGAAGAATGAGGGAAGCAAGCATGGGTGTCAAGGTAAAGGATATGAGGAGAGAAAACAGGGTTGCATAGGTCACCGTAAGGGCGAATTCTTTGAAAAATACACCGGCAATACCGGACATAGTGGCAATAGGAACGAATACCACAACATTTGTCAAAGTAGACGCCAGTACAGCGGTAACTATCTCAGAGGTTCCTCTGCCGGCGGCCTCGATTCTATTATGCCCCATCCCTATGTGCCTGAATATATTTTCAAGTACCACCACAGAGTTGGTCACCAGTATACCTACAGCGGTAGACAATCCCATGAGGGTAAGCAGGTTAAATGTAAAGCCTGAGAGCTGCATGATCATGAAGGTTGAAACGATGGACATGGGCATCGCAAGGGCCACGATGAGAGTTGAACGAAGGTCGTGGAGGAAGAACAGCAGAACACCACCCGTCAGAAGAATACCGAGGATGATGTTTAAAAAGGTATCGTTTACCGTACTCTCGATGAATATTGAATTATCGTTTACTATGGTGAGCTGCAGCCCAGCCGGAAGTTCTCTTTCAATAGAGGGTAGCGCTCTTTGAATCGCCCGTGCGACCTGAACCGTATTACCGTCGGAACTTTTAATAACACTGAGGAGGACCGCGTTGTTGTTTTTAACCTGAGTGGTATTATTGAAGAAAGTGGTTCGTTCACGAATATCAGCACCAGTATCTCTCACATCTGCGAGTTGTCCGAGCTTCTTTACACCGTAGTGCGTGGGAATTTCAAGTTGTTCGATTGTTTTTATGCTGTCGAATTCTCCCCTGAGTCGGACGGAGTACTCCTGCGATCGATGCTCGAACTGGCCACCAGGCATATCCATATTCTGTATTGCCAGTATCTGACTCAACTGTTCGAGTGAAATCTTGTTCTGAAAAACAACCCTGTTGTCGAGCTCCACCCGTATTTCTCTCTCCTGGCCGCCTGTCACATTAACCCTGCCAACGCCCTCAATCTGTGAGAGTCGGTCTTTTAAATTTTTATCAGCAACCTCAAACAGTTCACTGCTGTCGATGTTTCCACTCAAGAGAACGTCGAGAATCGGGAAAGCCTGAAAATCAAACTTTTCTACAACTGGAAGCTCGGCGTCATTTGGAAAAGCGCTGAGTATGGCATTGACCTTGTCCTTGACCTCCTGGACAGCGATATCGGCATCCTTTCCAAGTTCAAATTGGATAATGATGATGCTTGCCCCTTCCATGGAGAAGGACTCTATTGTATCAATACGACTGAGGGTCGCAACCGCATCCTCGATCTTCTTTGTTATCTGCGATTCCACTTCTTGCGGTCCTGCTCCAGGGTAAATGGTCTGTACGGTAATGGATGCAAAATCAATCGTCGGAAAGAGGTCGAGGGGGAGACTGAAATATGCTAAGATACCGAATAATAAAAACACGATCAGCAGCATACTGATCATAATGGGTTTTTTTATAGAAATATTTGAAAGAAACATACACAGACCTCACATAACCGTTCTGATTTTTTTGCCCTGTTCGAGAAGCATATGTCCCTCAATTACGATCTCTTCTCCCGCAGCTAATCCCTCAGCTATTTCAACGTCCGGTCCCTGAGATCTGCCGAGAATTACAGCACGCTCCATGGCCATTCCATCACTGGCAATATAGACATAGTGCTGATCCTTATTTTTCAGGACATTCTTTCTCTCCAGGACGATGGCCTTTGGATTACTGTACGTTATTATCCTTACTTCCGCGATAATACCGATTTTCAGAAACCTGTCTGGATTGTCGAATTCACAGACAACACCAAAGGCCTGCTTATCCTTGTCAACTGCCATATCCACTTGTACCACCTGTCCTTTTATCTCCACTCCGTTCCAACTGGCCGTTGCAGGGAGCCCTTCTTTGATGCTCACAATCTCTTTTTCAGTGGCCCATACTTTTGATTTCATTTTATGGGTCTGTTAGATAGTAAATAAAATGTCCCCTGGATCAACGTTATCGGATTCACGGATATTTATCTTCGTTACAAATCCTTCGATTGGGGCTCGTACCTGGATCATCTGCTGTACGGATTCCCAGTCAGCCGCAGCAACATCGAAGGCTGTTCTTGCATTGTCACGTTCCTGCTGTGAAATCACTCCACTCTCATAGAGGTTTTCCATCCGCTCATAAGATGTCTTCGCGTTCTGATAAGCCACCTTTGCCTGATGGTATTTCGCGTAGGGGTTGTTCGTCGGAAAGGATATGATTACGTCATCTTTTCGAACATAGTCGCCTACCTGTATATGTATCTTCTCAATTTTATCAGATACCATTGCATAGGCTGAAGACTCCTCTACACCATTAAGTGAGGCATTAAACATCAACCAGGTTGTGAATTCCTTTTGGACAACCTTTTCTGTTCTCACTGGAACCCCTTCATCTCTGTATATTTGTTCGATATTATTTTGAGATACTGCATCGGCACCGCATTGGCTTAATACGATACCCAAAAAGAGCAGTACAGGTATCAAAACCAAAGTTTTTTTCATCTCTTTCTCCTCTACATATCCTCCTCATAAATTTAGATACTCATTTTTGAACAAGACCTTTTAGAAATATGTCTACCAGGGTCTCTGCCTTTTCAGTGATTGGATAAAGGTGCTGGTCCATAATATCGATAGTAATTGCACCTTTGAGGAGGAAAAAGATGCTCCAGATAATATCGTTGGGATCGATATCATCGCGAATCTCTCCATCCCTGATTCCATCCTGAACTATTCCGAGTATCAAATGTACGTATTTCTCTCGAAATTTAGCCCCTGCCCAGTGTACCTCCTCTATAGACAATAAGGCTTTCATCTCAGAAATCAACACCCACAGTGTATCCCGAAGCCGTTTATCTAAGTCGTGACAGACGAATATCTCAACCAGCAGATGGCGAAGTTTCTCCACTGCTGTACCTTCTCGCTCATTGAAAACTGTTGCCATGTCTTCAAATTTTGCGAGCATCTCATTTAACAGCGTAGTGAGGATATCCATTTTGTTATTGAAGTGCCAGTATATGGCTCCACGTGTGAGGCCGGTTTTTTCCGCGATATCCTCCAGGCGGGTGGTCTCATACCCTTTACTCTTGAATTCCTCGATGGCGGCTTCGATGATTTTCTGCCGAGTTACCTCAGCTTCATCCTTTGTTTTTCTCATGAATTGTTACCTCTGTTTTAACATACATGCATGAATGTATGTTAAATTCTTTACATTGTCAAGAAATTTTAAAGGATTGATAAAAAACTGAACATTATTCAGGTAGTGTGTTCGGTGAAAGAGATTAGGTAACAGTGATAAATCTGGAGACACAGTTATTTAAAAGACAGCCTACCCTGAGTCTAGTAAAGGGTAGGCCACCTAGAGTTGGAAAAGGAAAAAACAAAGAAATTGTTTGAAGTCATTCCTACTAATAACATAACGCACTGCACACAACGAAACCAGACTTTTTACATTTTTTTAAGTGGTTATAGTGTGGATTTTTCGAGGAGACTGAACCACAATTTCGCAACTCTGCGGATATCATACCGATTCTGTGCTGCCTGTATTCCGAGTCGTTTTGCTCGCTCAAGAAGCGAAGGATTGCTCCTCGCATAGTTTAGTACATGCTCGGTTTTTTTTGGATCTGCGATTAAAAGAGTCGTTTTTCCGGCCTTAATGGTAGTGTAATTCTGCACCATTAATTCCATGTAGGGAAGTATTTCACCCGGACCCTGAATTGGAAGAGAGATAACCGGAATTCCGCATGCCATTGCTTCAATAATAGGTATACAAAAACCCTCCCATTCGGAGAGGTTAATATAAACGTCCATGCAGCCGTATAGCAGGCGCAGTTCATGATCGCTCAGTTCTGCGGTTATGATTTTTACACTGGAAGATACTCTCAGATTTCTCGCGATCATGTGCAGATCAATCCCATCGATCGAGACAGCCCGGTCAGTTTTAATTACGAGAAAAGCATCTGAGTTTTTTTGCATAAACAATGCAAATGTTTCCATTATTTTATCAAATTTCTTTCGAGGTGTATTGGCTCCCAGCGTGCCGATCACGAATCGAGTGTTCAGGCCAAGATCTCGCTTACCCTTGTTCCGTTCCTCACCGGTTATCGGATAATAAATAGATGTATCAACACCATGCGGAATAACTGGACAGACTGGGGTTATACCGGAAGCGAGAAGAAGATCTTTCGTTTTAAGTGTTAAAGGAACCAAATGAGCGTTTCCGAAAATATCCGGGTTTGGGGAGTGTGAAAATTGTGCCCAGAGAAAAACGGGGATGTTAATCTTATTAAGCGACGTGAGAAAGGGAAACTGATCAGGATATCCCAGTAGAATTGCAGCATGAATTGTTTTTTTCTGCAGTATGCTCTCAATGTGCGCCCGAAAATCGGTCACGATTGTATCTATATCCGATTTTTTCAAGAATTCGCCGAGAAGACTCAGCTGTCGGCTGTAAGAGGTTTTTCTGCTCAGTGCTAGACCGCTCATCAAAATGATTGCACGTTTCATTCTGAACCGGACTCTTTTTTTGCTGCTTCCCATCCCAGCATTAATCTTTTTCGTGTACTACCCCACCTGTAAAAATTTATAATCCCCGTATCGCGAATTACCCTGTGGCAGGGAATAATGAATGAAACTGGATTTCTTCCTACGGCATTTCCGACTGCTCTCGATGCGGTAGGCATACCGAGTTTTTTTGCAATGTCGGAATAAGAAACGACCGACCCAAATGGAATCTTCAGCAGTGCTTCCCAGACCTTGATTTGAAAATTCGTTCCTTTCAGTAACAGTCTCACTGGGTCCTGTCTCGTTTGATTGAAAGGATTAAAAATTTTTTCCAATATTGGTGAGATATCCCTGTTGTTTTTGACGAGTGTTGCCAGTTTCCAAAAGTGTTTCATTTCGGTGAGCGCACTCTCGCGCCCATCCTCCTGAATAAAACTGAGCCAGCATATCCCCCTGTTTGTGGTGGCGAGTAGACATTCGCCGAATGGGGATGAGTGATAGCCGTAGTTGATACTTAAATTCTTTCCTTTTAATTTGTACTCACCCGGAGTGAGGGCTTCAAAGGTGACAAACAGATCATAAAGACGACTGGGAGATGAAAGCCCGACTTCATAGGTAACATCGAGAACACTTTTCGACTGGTCGAGAAGCTCTTTGGTACGCGCAATCGTTATATACTGTAAGAATCTTTTTGGGCTAATACCAGCCCACCGGGTAAATATACGCTGGAAATGGTATTTACTGACATGTGCCCAATCGGCAATATCCTCCAGCTCAGGCTGCTCTCTGAAGTTGCGGTCGATGAACCGGATCGCTTTTTCCACAAGCTCGTAATCTCTCCGTTGCTGGTCATAGATTATTGTTGACATGTTCCACCTCTCATTACATCAAAATTCCAAGCATATTGAAACATAAAACAGGTTTTATGAAAAGCGACCCGAATCTTGCTGTTGTGCACAATTTCACGGCTCTCTTTTACCTGCCCAAATGTAAGGAACACAGCATTTATCTGTCAATTATATTCAATTACAATTTTCTTTGATTAAAAGGGGGCATACTATATCTTAAAAGATACGCAAGCAATGAGGGTATCCGGAGGATTTCTGTTTTGATGAAAAATAACGAGGGGACTGTTCAGGAGATAATCGAAAGAAGAACGATCGATCTTATGGACACTTCTTTTTTATGTGTATGTGGCAGGATCCATACGATTCCGATGAAATATCTTGTCAGCGAGAAGGGAGCCATTGGTCAGGTTGGATTTATAACGGATAAACTTGGTATTACCGGAAGAGGAGCGCTCATCTATGATAGGAAAATAGAGGATACTGTTGTTAAAAATATTGCACAAATAATCGGGGATCAGGGTTTAAAGATAGGCCTGTTCCCTTACGGTGACGGAAGGGAAAATATCCCACCCGAAATAGGAAATGCAGAGAAGGTTGGGGAGCAGGTGCGAGGAAAGGCAGATTATCTTGTCTCTGTTGGCTCTGGAGTTATAAGCGATCTTACGAAGTACGCTGCCCATATCCTGGAGCTTCCCTACCATCTTATCGCTACAGCACCGTCGATGAATGGGTATACCTCTTCTATGGCTGCGCTTACCGATAGAGGAATAAAAGGAACACTCCTTATAAAACCAGCATCGGCCATCTTTGCAGATATCGGGGTGCTGCAGAATGCCCCTCTTCCTATGATCAGGGCAGGTCTGGGCGATATTGTGTCAAAGTCTGTATGCAACGCTGACTGGAAATTGTCACAACGGATAAAAAATACCTATTTTTGTCCTGTTCCTTTCAGAATCACCGATAAATCAGAACCGCTCTACCTCCAAGCAGCTGAAGAAATCGGAGAGAGAAGTGAAGAGGGAATCAGCATACTGACCGATGGAATAATGCGCTCCGGTGTGTCAATGACAATAATCGGCACGTCAACACCCTCTTCCGGTGCAGAGCATTTAGTTTCACATTACTGGGATCTCCTTGCCCTCATGGAGGGACGGGAAAAAGAGCTGCACGGGGTACAGGTCGGCGTGGCGACTCTCATCATCCTTGTTTTCTATGACTTTATTCGTAACTATCCCGTAAAGAAAAGGGTGCGTATAGATAAGCTCAGGGAAGTATATCCATCGGAAAAAATGATAAACCATTTTATTGAGAAGAAATTTGGGAGTTTTTCTGAGGGGATAGAGAAGGAGTTTCATCAGAAATATATGAGCTGGGAGAAAAAGCGCAAAGAGCTCGAAGATATACTCGACAATTGGGATTCAATCTGGAATGAGCTCGATCCCTATATACGTCCTATGGAACCTGTAAAAGAGGCACTTTCAAGAAGCGGTTCCGCGTATCATTATTCAGATCTCGGAAAGAAGAGTGATGATGTGGTTGATGCACTTATGAATGCACGCTTCATTCGGGGACGGTACACGATACTCGACCTTGCGGCAGATCTGGATCTGGTTTCAGAGGCTGCAGAAGCTGTACTAAAGTATTGACAAAGTGCGGTCATTTGGCTGCACGAAAGGTTTTCATGAAACTAAGTACATATCTCTACAGAGCTTGGTTGACGATATCAAAATCGATGTTTTCAAGGTTCTCGCCTGAGCTCAACTCGATAATTACAACCTGATCCAGGTTTATATAAAAACCGATCGCGTCCTCCGGTTCGAAGATTAAAAGGTCTCCGTCTCGGTCGGTGCTTGCACCTATTATGTAATCTCCAGAGGATATGTTAATTAACTTGTACTCGTATGAATGTATAAAGTCTGTTGCAACTGCATCCACGAGTTCAAGTGTTGATGGATCAAGTGCAACCACGTACACGAGCCCTATATCGGATGCGGTGGTGAATCCATTCTTGTTGTAGAGAACGAACACAGATTCATCATCCACACCACCAGTTTGAACGGTAAGCATCTCTGTATGTGTATTTCCGTCAGCGATTGAGGGGAAAGAAGTCGTATCA
>CAYFYU010000080.1:0-19643 GCA_964347455.1 uncultured Spirochaetota bacterium
GCTTTCAAAACCGATAGGGGTGATGTATTTGCTCCGATTCACAACATTCAGGCTGACGTACCGCCGGAAAACGTTGTCGCATTTTTTAAAGCTGCACATGAGTTTGGCAGCTATCAATAGGAAAGGAGGTGATGAAAAGGACTATTTATAGTACCATGAATCCCATCTATGTGTGCCACACATACGGGAAATAGAAGCATCGGAGGAAAGGTTTTAAAAATCTTTTATCAAAGAAAGACAAAGGGAGATTGACCAATGAAAAAAATCATTATTTTGCTTGCAGCCATGTTCTTTGTGGCCGGAATTGCCCTTTCCCAGGAGGTTCCGAAAGGTGTCAAGGTTGCAGGGTCACCAGAAGTTATGCCAACAGAGGATGAGCTCATCAAGGCGATCCCGCCCTCTTTAAAGAAACTTGGTAAGAGGAAAACCATCAGAATCATGTTTCAGGGCGGAGGCGACTCGGCACCTCCCCTTGAGCTCAAAGATCTCGTTGAGAAAGAAACTGGACTGAGGATCAAAGTCGACGTCATTCCACCGGAGAACCTGCACGAGAAGCAGCTTGCATTTTTCCTGTCGGGCTCTTCAGAATACGATCTGCTCGAAATCTATCCAACGTGGATTGGAGAATATGCAGAGGCTAAGTTTATCGACAATCTCGACGACCTCTATCAAAAATACGATCGAGAGATAGACACCAGCGACTTCATTGAGGGCGCTCAGGTGGGATTTGACAAGTACAAAGGTTCCTGGTTCGCCATCCCCTACGATGGCGATGTAAACCTCTTCTACTATCGTAAGGACCTCTTCGACGATTCCAGAAATAAAGCCGATTTCAAGAGGAAGTACGGCTACAATCTTGCGCCGCCAAAAAGCTGGGAAGAGGTTCGAGACATGGCGGAATTCTTCACCGGTCGTCAATCAGGGCTTTACGGTATTGGGACCCTGGCACTCAAAACCTGGTGGGCAGTGGATTACTGGGCGAATGTGTACAGAAACAGACTCCACGCCGATGGTATGCGGTTTGAGAATGGCCTGGTAAACGACAACGGAAAGATCGAGCTTGACCGAAACGCATTTATCAGAGCAAACGACTTCTACATGGACCTCATGAAGTTCTCTCCCCCCGGTATTCTCTCATGGGGTTACCCGGAGAGCAAGGAAGGGTTGGGTAATGGGACTGTGGCCATGACCATGCAGTGGGCGACCGCTGTGTTTCGCGATCCCCGACAGGCAAAGTACTGGGATCAGATTCATGCAACGACCATGCCCGGTTTCAAGAAGAGGGACGGCAGTGTTGATGGTGTCACATCTTTCGCTGTGGGCAAGGCGCTGGTAATACCGACTGGTACGAAGAACAGAGATGTGGCCTTTCTCTATGCCCAGTTTTTGGCAAGCACCACGATGCAGATCTACGAGACCAACTCTGGATCCGGTGTCGATCCAAACCGCTATTCAGTGTGGGCCGACCAGCGTGTGAAGGATGTGTGGGGCCCGCTTGTAGACCCGACGATGAAATCTTTGGATATTGGTATTGGTGACATCAAGGTACCGCAGGCATCGAAGCTCTACGAGTCGCTGCTCAACGAGCTGCACCGCTCCTGGTCCGGCAATCAGACATCAGCACAGGCCTATGACCGGGTTATCAAGGAATGGAATAAAATCATGTCTGAGTAGTTTCCTTGTAATGAATCATGGTATGGGGGATATGGGTTGATTCTATATCCCCCACAATTATTTTACACCGTAGTACATCCTTTCTGAATCGAATAAATGGAGTTAGCAATGGGTTCGTCAGCATTTTTAACAAGAAGTGGATATATAAAAAAGAAGACCACACCCTACCTCTACATGGCTCCCACTATGATCTGGCTACTCTTCTTTATCGTCTACCCGCTCATATTTGCACTCGTCATGGCTTTTAAACGATTCAAGCTCGAGCGAGGACTCAGCTTCTGGGACATGCCCTGGATTGGATTCGACAATTTCCTAACAGCATTTACGGACATATATTTCCTGCTGGCTTTGTACAAAACCTTTATCATACTGTTTGTTGCGGTGAGTATCGAGTTTATGCTCGGATTCTTCATAGCCCATCTGCTGAACAAAAAGAATGTAAAAGCAGATTTTCTCTGGATCGTGCTCATCCTGAGCCCTATGATGCTTCCGCTTATTGCAAGCGGAAACCTGTGGCGCATGCTCCTCGATGTACGGTGGGGTGCGGTGAATGCAGTAGTGATGTTTTTTGGTTTCCAGCCCATCGATTTTCTGGGAACCACAAAGTGGTCCATGCCGGCAGTGATCATGGTAGAGATCTGGCAGTGGACGCCCTTTGTGGTGATCACCCTGTTGGCTGGGTTGCGTTCGATACCGGATGATCCGAAGGAGGCGGCTCTTGTAGATGGGGCCAACAGGTGGCAGATGTTCAGGCATATTGTCATGCCTCTCATGCGAGGGCAGATACTAATCGTACTCCTGATCAGAAGTATGGACGTATTCAAGACATTCGACATCGTCTATGCTCTCACCTTCGGCGGTCCAGGTCAGAGCACCACGGTGGCAACATTCTATCTATACCGGCAGGCCTTCACTCAATTCAAGCTGGGGTACGGTGCAGCACTCTCTTGGATAATATTCATCATAGTCTACCTTATCAGCTTTGCAATTCTCAAAGTATTCGGCAGAGAGGAGGCTGTGGTATGAATATGAAAAAGAATATAAAAGGGACGCTCGGCACCATTGGGCTTCACTTACTCATTGCGGCTATATCCCTAGCCTTTGCATTCCCGCTGCTCTGGATGTTCATGACCTCCTTTAAGACGCCGCGAGAGTATTACCGAATGCCGCCAAAATTTTTACCCAACCAACTCGTCATCTTTCACTACAAAGAGGCTTTTGCACCCTGGACCATAAACCCAACCGAGCTCAGTGAGGCCACATACTACATCGAAGAGTCTGCGGGCCGCGTTGAATCTGTGGTCCCGAACATAGGGCACAGCCTGATTATAATAACCGGTTCTGTTGGTCTCGCTATCCTGGTCGGTATCTGGGCTGCGTATGCTCTATCACGATTTACATTCAGGGGGAGCGGAAACATGGGGGTGTGGATACTCTCAACCAGAATGATGCCCCCTATTGTCATTGCCATACCGTTGTTCTGGGTTCTGCGGCGCATCCACCTCACGGGAACACATGTGGGTCTTATTATGATCTATGTCATGATACAGCTTCCCTTTGTCATATGGATGATGAAGGGTTTCTTCGATGAAATACCACGTTCAATCGAGGAATCGGTGCTGGTCGATGGTGGTACAAGGGCCACGGTTATGTTCAAGGTCGTCATTCCTCTGGCAATTCCGGGTATCGTTGCTACGGCGCTGTTCTGTATATTTCTGACCTGGACTGAATTCCTCTTTGCCTCGGTGTTCACGAACTCCTCAAGTGCTACCCTTCCTGTTGTGCTTTCGTGGTTCCGACAGGACCGGGGAATACTGTGGGGACAAATGAGTGCTGTAATGGTAGTCGCCTTGATTCCTCTCATGACCATTACCATGGTGCTGCAGAGAAAGATGATACGGGGGCTCACCGCTGGTGCAGTACGTTAAATCTGAAGGAGGTGCACGATGAGTTGTGATGATCCGAGTATAGATCGAATATTAGCTGCTTTTGAGCATCGAAAGACCGACCGTGTACCCAATTTCGAAATTCTCATCGAGGATAACCATACAAGCAGGCTTCTCGGACGAACCGTTGGCCATACACTAGGATCGGCGAAGGGAGCGTCTGAAGATGAGTATGTTACACCACCCATGGAAGCCCGTGATTACGTTGAGATATGCAAGTTCATAGGCCAGGATGCCATTGGAATGGAGGCCTTGTGGGCACCTTTGAAAACGGAGGGTGATGATGGAAAACTGCACATCATCACTGATGGAAGTATTCATACCTGGGAGCAGCTCGACAGGATCATTCCCCATTCCAGGGAGCTCGATATCGAGCCTAAGCGTCGATATCTCAGGGAATATATCAGTGCTTGTAAAGATACAGGTATAGGTACGACTATCATGACTGCGGCCCCGATCATGACGCCGTATCAGTTTATTGTCGGCTTTGAGGAATTTATGATAAAACTCATCACCGATCGTGATTTCATTGAAAAGATCATATCCATGTGTATGGATTACTATATTGATATTATCGAAATGGCATGCAAAGAGGGTGTTTCCTGGATCTATATAGGGGATGACATCGGTGGAAAGGGCGGCCTGCTCATGGGGCCGGAGCTCACCAGAAAATACGCCATTCCCTGTTACGAGCAAATCGTAAACCTGTGCCGAAATCACGGTATTCCAGTTTCACTCCATTCATGCGGGAATGCAACGGATATTATTTCCGACCTCATCGATATCGGCGTTGTCATGTACAATCCATTTGAACCAACCTCCGGAGCAGACATATATGAGGTGTTTAAGAAGTATGGGGATAAAATATGTTTTAGCGGAAATATAGATATAGCAAATGTGCTCGCCTTCGGAACTCCCGATGAAGTCGAGGAAGACGTACGACGACACATTGACTTCCTTGCGCAGGATGGAGGTTACATACTAACCTCAAGCCACAGTATTACAAATGACATACCTTTTGAAAACTTTATGGCTATGATTAAAGCCGGTCACCGATACGGACGCTACCCTCTCGGCGGTGACACTTCTCCGGACCCGGATTGTCATCCAGCAAATAGCTTGACTGAGCTGCTGAAATCGACAGAAAGAAAAAAAGCAGAGGAAAAGGTTTTTACGCCGGATACGAGGTACGGCGTCTGTGCCGGATGTGGCAACAGAGCGGTTACCTATCTGGTTCCCTCCGAAGTCAGGCTTTGTGAGCGTTGTTTCAACAGGGATGGTTGGGTTTTGATTCATCGGGGTCCTGAAAGGGGATGGAAAAAACGCGAGGCGGGAAAAAATTACTGTTGATACTTACTTCGCTTGAAGAGCAGAATTTTAATGGTGTAAAATTCATCAACCTGTGAAAGGAGTGAACAGATAATGGAACGATTGGCCCTGGTGTACAAACTCAAACCTGGAAAGAAGGATGAATATATCAAGGCCCATCAGGAGATATGGCCGGAAATAACAAAAGGTATGAAATATGCTGGCTGCCATGAAATGACGATTTTTATTCGCGGCAATCAGCTTTTTCTATACGCTCTGATTGACGACATCGAGCAGTTCAATAAAAAAAGGGCGCAGGATCCCCAGTTCCAGAAGTGGAACGCCTGGATGCACGAACTGATTGTTTCACCCTACGATGAGGATGAACCCTCCGCCTTCGCGCCACTCACCGAAGTGTGGCGTTTCAATGCTGACAAGATCTGAATATACGACCAAATTAAACTACTAATTTCTTCACGGCAACAACCTTGACTTCTCATAACCACAACTTATCGTTTATTATAGAAGTAAACTTGAAAGGCGTTACAATGAGGAAGAAATTACAATTGCTGAGCGTGGTTACCGTGATTTTTATAATAACATCTGCAACACTTGCCTTTACTGCTTCGAGCACTTACAAAACGAAAACTGAAAGGGAAGGAGAAGCTGCCAGTTTCTACAACCAGGGTTTAGATTACATCAATGAAGGTGATTTTAAACGCGCAGTCAATTTGTTCAGACGCGCCATTGCAAATAAAAGGGACTTTCATGAAGCGTACAACATGCTCGGTTTCAGCCTCAGAAAAATAGGCAAATACGAGCAGTCCCTTAAATACTATAAAAAAGCGATAGAAATCAAACCCGATTTTGCTGAGGCCCATGAGTACATTGGAGAAAGTTATCTCGGTATTGGCGACAGGGAATCAGCCTGGAAACACTACACCATTCTTGTTGACTTAGAAAGTGAGCAGGCCGATGTGCTTCTTGAAAAAATTGAGGTGTATGATCGTTCCAGAGACTGATACACCAGATCTTATTTCAATACTATGAGGCTATAGTAGACTCGTCAAATGCGGCTTCTAAAAGAGCTTTCGTGTAGGTTTGCTCCGGTTTCTTGAAGATTTTTTCCGATGGGCCATACTCGATAATATCTCCATTTTTGATAACAAGAATTTCATGGCTCATCGATCGTACCACACGAAGATCGTGACTGATGAACAGATAGGCTAATTTATACCTGTTTTGCAGATCCCTCAATAATCCAAGAACCTGTGTTTGAATTGACATATCCAGTGCAGAAGTCGGTTCATCGAGTATGAGAAATTTGGGTTTTAGAACAAGTGCCCTTGCAATACAAATACGCTGACGCTGACCTCCGCTGAACTCATGGGGATACCTGTTTATCATTTCAGGTTCAAGACCAACCTCCTGCAACACCGACTTGATCAAATCGTCCCGCTCCTCTTTTGTTGCAACCAGTTTGTGAACCTGTATCCCTTCCTGAATGATCTGCCCTACTGTAAGGCGAGGATTTAAACTCTCAAAGGGATCCTGGAATATGATCTGCATTTCTTTTCTTAAAGATCTCGTATCTTTACTCGCCAGTCCCTGTATCTCCTTTCCCCTGAAAAGAATTGAGCCCTTGGAAGCAATGAGCCGGAGAACTGCAAGGCCAAAGGTCGTCTTTCCGGATCCACTCTCGCCAACAAGGCCTACCGTATGCCCTTCCCTTATTTTAAGGCTCACGTCGTTGACTGCACGTATGTATCCTTTTGTCTTTCGAAAAACGCCCTTCAAAATTGGAAAGGCGACACTGAGATTTTTTGTGCTCAAAACCTCATTTTTACTTTTAGCAGGTAATTCTGCCCCCTCTTTCAGTTCTGAAGCAAGCAGGTACTTGGTATACTTATGTGTGGGATTTTCAAACACCTCTTTTATTTCACCACACTCCACTATCTCACCATCCTTCATCACGCCGACATAATCCGCTGTTTTACGTACCACAAAGAGATCGTGTGTGATAAGCAACATTGACATATGAAATCTTGTCTGAAGACTTTTCAATAACTCTAGAATTTCTGCCTGAATGGTAACATCGAGAGCAGTGGTAGGCTCGTCAGCAATCAGGAGTTCGGGGTTATTCGCCAGTGCCATTGCAATCATAACTCGCTGGCGCTGTCCTCCTGACAATTGATGGGGATATGCGTTGAGCCGGTTCTCCGCTTCGGAGAGCTGTACGACATGCAGAAGTTCGACTACTCTATCACGAATGTGCTCTTTTGAATCGTCCTGATGAAGTAAAAGAATTTCACCAACCTGTTTCTCAATATTGTGGAGGGGATTTAACGAGGTCATTGGCTCTTGGAAGATCATCGAGATATCGTTGCCCCTTATTTCTCTCAATACCTCATCGGACGCACCCATGAGCTCATGTCCTTTAAATACAATTGAACCGGATGGATAGAATGCCTTGCCAGGAGGAAGCAGATCTAAAATTGATAATGCAGTTACCGATTTTCCAGCACCGCTCTCACCAACGAGTGCAAAAGTCTGACCCTTTTCGATTGTGAAGGAGGCTTTCTTGACCGCTTCAATAATCCTATCGCCCACATGGAAAGACACGGATAGATCACTCACCGTCAGTAAACTCATATGAGCTCCCTTCTAGGATCAAATGCATCCCGTACCCCTTCACCCACAAATATAAGAAGTGAAAGCATAACCGATAGGACAACAAAGGAAGTAATACCAAGCCAGGGAGCATGGAGGTTCGCCTTTCCCTGAGCCAACAGCCTTCCAAGAGAGGGGGATCCGGGTGGGAGTCCAAACCCAAAAAAATCAAGTGCACTGAGTGAAACAATCGAGCCATTCAAATTAAATGGTAGAAAGGTGAGAGTCGCAACCATTGCATTTGGCAGAATATGCCGAAACATTATCACCAAATTCTTCACACCCAACGCCCGAGCAGCTTTTACAAATTCGAAATTTCTCACCCTTAAAAACTCAGCCCGTACGACCCCAACAAGCGAAGTCCAACGAAATAGAAGAAGTACAATTAGTAAAATGAAAAATGATGGTTTTATGATCGATGCAACAATAATTATTAAATAAAGAAGGGGAATTGAAACCCACATCTCAATAAAGCGTTGAAAGATGATATCAACCCTGCCACCGAAATAGCCTTGAACTGCTCCTGCCGCAACACCAATAATTGTACTAAATATTGTAAGCAATATACCAAATATGACAGAGATTCTAAATCCATATATGATTATCGCAAGAACGTCATGTGCTCCATCGTCGGTTCCGAGCCAATGCTTCGACGAGGGTGATGAAGGTGCTGGTGAATCAAGATAAAAATCGACCGTATCATATTTGTAGGGAATCAACGGCCAGATCATCCATCCATTCCCTTGTTTTACGTGTTCCTGAGTATATGGATCGTGATAATCTACTTCGAGTTCCAGCTCACCACCAAAATCTTGCTCAGTGTAGGTCCTGAAAACTGGAAAATAAAACTTTCCGCTATACCTGATTAACAGTGGTTTGTCATTGGCAATTAATTCTGCAAATAAACTGATAATAAAAAAGGTTATAAAAATATAAAGTGAAAAATATGCCCGTTTATTTGAGGTAAAGCTCATTATCCGTCGTTGCAATCTAGGACTTAATTCAACACCAAATAAACGTTGTTTACTCACCTAGACCTCCCTGCTCTCAAAATCAATTCTCGGATCAATGAACATATACATCAGATCGCTTACAAGGTTCAAAGTGAGTCCGATTAAGCTTCCAATAAAAAGCGTACCGAATATTACCGGATAATCCCTATTTATCAGCGCTTCAAAACCCAACAAACCAAGTCCATCTAATGAAAAAATCACCTCTATCAGTAGTGAACTTGTAAAAAGAACACCAATAAAAGCTGATGGAAAACCCGCTATGATAATGAGCATAGCGTTTCTAAAAACATGTCCATATAGAATCTTCTTATCCACGAGACCTTTTGCTCGTGCTGTCGTAACGTATTGTTTATTTATCTCTTCTAAAAAGGAATTTTTCGTAAAGATAGTCAAAGTTGCAAATCCTGCAATGACGTTCGCTGTGATCGGCAGTATAAGATGCCAGATATAATCTAAAATCTTTAGATACCATGGAAACAAATTCCAATCTTCAGACACCAAACCTCTTAAAGGAAATATTTTTAAAAAGCTTCCGCCTGCAAATAATATTATGAGCAGTATGGCAAAGAGAAAGCCGGGAATAGCATAGCCTACCGTGACAATAAAGCTTGTCCAAACATCAAAGGGCTCACCCGCACTTACCGCCTTCTTGATACCAAGTGGTATAGAGATGAGATAAACGAGCATGGTTGTCCAGAGACCAAGTGAAATTGATACCGGCATTTTTTCGACTATTAATGCAAGTACCTTTTTATCTCTAAAAAAACTTTCACCAAAATTGAAACGAAAGTAGTTGCCCATCATAATGAGAAATCGTTTATATATTGGTTTATCAAAGCCATACAGTCTCTCTATGTCTTTAATAAACTCGGGATCGAGACCTTGAGCACCGCGGTATTTACTTGTTACACTTCTTTCAGTTCCTGCGCTTGACTGCATCGACTGCTCTCCAGCTCCTCCAGTTCCACTTATCCTCTCCGTTGCTCTTACTTCTGTACCCCTGATCTTTGCGAGCAGCTGCTCAACC
Organism: uncultured Spirochaetota bacterium; assembly: GCA_964347455.1. Classification (GTDB taxonomy): domain Bacteria; phylum Spirochaetota; class B62-G9; order B62-G9; family DRHN01; genus JAGLSF01. The sequence goes on from CAYFYU010000080.1 coordinate 9,639, forward strand.
GGGCCACCAGGTGCTGTTTGAATGATAAAAAAATTGATTATCATTATGCCAACGAGTGTTGGAATTATGAGCAACAATCTACGAATGATATAGCTTACCATTAGAAATCCCTGTATTGTATTTCAAGAAAACTTTTAACTTTCATTTAATACTATAATTCTTTTGGTACGAAAAAAACATGAAGGATGGTAGCCACCCCTCATGTTTTCATTGTTCCCGATTTACTTTTTCACTTTGATTAATCGCTGGTAATAAATTCCTTGTTTGCTAATGCCACTTATCCACCAGCTCAATTTTATGCTTTGAGTGATAAAGGACTTACAGGCCAGATCAACTATTTCCTACTCTCTAACAGTTTTTCTTTTTCAGAATCAATCCACCAGGTATCGATAAAACCTAAGGTATATTTCGGTTTTACCGATGGTCTTCCGAATTTATTCCAGTAAGCAATACGATATGTCCTTATATGCCAGTTTGGAATAGCGTAGTATCCCCAAAGCAAAACTCTGTCCAATGCCCTGCACGCGGTTATTAGACTTTGCCTGTCTGGGGCTGTTATTATTTTATCGATTAATTCATCTATGACTTGATCCTTTATACCGGCAAGGTTTCTTGAGCCTGGTCTATCGGCAGCTTCAGAGGACCAAAAATCACGCTGCTCATTACCCGGAGAGAGACTCTGTCCCCAAACAACAGTGGTCATATCAAATTCAAAGTTATCCAGCCTGTTGACATATTGAGAAGAATCAACAGTGCGAATATCCATATTTATTCCGAGCCGTTTTAAATTCTGCTGAAAGGGAATAGCTATCCTCTCCGTGCTTGGTTGAAATACGAGCATTTCGAATTCAAAGGGTTCGCCGGTCCGTGTGTTTGTAAGCGTACCATCCGTCAAAACCCACCCTGCTTCCTTTAGCAATGAGAGCGCTTTCCTTAAATTTGCCCTTATACCTCCAGGACCATCTGTAGATGGTGGTTCGTATAAATTACTAAAAACTTCCTTAGGAAGCTGATCTCTATAGGGATTGAGCAGCTTGAGTTCAGCTGGGCTGGGTAATCCTTCTGACGCCAGTTCAGAGTTTGAAAAATAACTTTTTGTCCTTGTGTATTGGTCGTAGAACAGAGTCTGATTCGTCCATTCGAAATCAAATGCATGGGTAAGTGCTAATCGAACGCGCTTATCTTGAAAAATAGGCTTTCGGATGTTAAAAACCCACGCCTGCATTCCGGTGGGATTCTCGTTCGGCAATTCTTCTTTGATAACGAATCCTTTATCGAAATTGGGGCCTTTATACGCTGTTGCCCAGATCTTGGATACATTTTCGGCTCGAAAGTCATAATTCCCTGCTTTGAAAGCTTCAACGAGTACTGTCTCATCTCTATAGTATTCATAACGAATCCGATCAAAGTTCCATCTTCCAACATTTACAGGAAAATTTCTGCCCCAATAGTTTGGATCCCTCTCATAGGTAATGGAGCGGCCCGGTTTCACCTCCACAATTTTATATGGACCGCTCCCCATCGGTGGTTCTAGGCTCGTTTTTGCAAAATCATGTGAAGAGTAATATTTTTTTGAAATGACGGGCAGCTGCCCCATGATCAAGGGAAGCTCTGGATTGATACCTTCTCTGAATGTAAATTTAACTTTTAATTTTGAGATTTTTTCTGTTTTGACCACATCATGGTAATAGTATCGAAAAAAAGGCGCTCCTTTTTCCATCAATGTTTCGAAAGAAAAAATGACATCATCGGCTGTAACTGGTGAGCCGTCATGCCATCGTGCTTCCTTTCGAATGTTGAAGGCGACCCATGAACGATCTTCGGGCATTTCGATACTCTCAGCAAGAAGTCCGTATTCGGTAAATGGTTCATCCTCAGACTGATAGGTCAACGATTCAAATACAAATCCCGATACACCTACGGCTGAGATTCCTTTCAGTATAAAGGGATTGAGACTGTCATAGGTTCCGACCGTGCCGAGCCTTACCATGCCCCCTTTTGGTGCATTGGGATATACATAATCAAAATACTTAAAATCAGACTTATATTTAACATCACCATGAAGGGAAATAGCGCTGAGTGTGTTCGTTTTTTGGTCGGCATTTGTATCAATAAACGCTGTAAATGTGAAAATTGTTATTAAGCATAAAAAATATTTTCTCATATCTCCACTCTCGTGTAATTATTATTATAACCATAGTATACTATCTCTATAAGTCAAGCCGAAATAAATCATTGCAATGAGGCTTTACCGTACACAACCAGCATCTTATTGTTAAGGTGTATAACTTCACAAGTCGATTCTATAGGACCAAAAATGAAAATACTATTCGGAAAATCAAATTGGGAAGCAGGTGATGCTTCAATTGAAGATTTTTTAATAATGGTAAAGGAAAATGGATTCGATACAACTGAACTATACCTTCATACGTTAAATGAAGAACCAAAGGCCATTGTTGAGCTACACAAAAAGTATGAGCTTGATCTTATTGCACAGATAATAACTCAGGGTAGAGACTTTGAGGATCATATTCAAAGTCTTGAGGAGCAATTTAGGCTTGCACTTCAATGCCGGGCTTTTCTTATCAATGCACATGCTGGCAGGGACATATTCAGCTTTGAGGATAACATGCGAATTTTCAAAAGAGGTCTCGAGCTTGGAAGGGATAGCGGCGTAAGTGTCTGCTATGAAACTCATAGGGGAAGGCCGACCTATTCGGTGACTGAGACAGTCAAGTATCTGGAGTCTCTCCCCGATATGCGTTTAACCGCTGATTTTTCCCACTGGATGGTAGTGCATGAATCGATGCTCGAAGATCAGCGAGAAAACCTCCTCCTTGCAATTGACAGGAGTGATCATATTCATGCACGGGTGGGATACGAGGAGGGTCCGCAGGTTCCTGATCCAAGAGCTCCTGAATGGAAGCAAAACGTTGAACACCACATAAGGCTCTGGCAAAAAATTGCTGACACCCACAGCACTGGTGGATCGAATTATTTAACCATAACACCCGAGTTCGGTCCGCCTCTCTACATGCACACATTACCGTTTACCGCAATGCCAGTTGCCGATGTCTGGAATATCAACGTGTATATGAAGGAGCTACTGAAAAATCGCATTACAGTGTCACGAGCACCTATATGACAGCGTACGTCAACGATTAGCCACCGGCAGCCATACGGTGTACATCCACGCGGGCACCATCGGGTACCATAAAGGTATCCCAGTCCCTCTTTCTGACAACCTCGTTGTTTACGGCAACAATTACAGCAGGAATGTCATAACTAATCTTCTTCAGAACTTCCCTGAGGGTGAGATTTTCATTCCATGTGATTTCTTTACCCCGAGCAGTTATCAAAGATCAAACTCCTTTATGTCTGCATTGCACTGTTTATGAGAGAAAACCTTCACATCCTGATTTAACGTTCTGTTTCAATATAAAATATTCTGATGGGATATTGACGGTCAACCTAATTGCACACCAGTTTCTATAGAGAACTTGATCATCATGCTGACTATTTACTATGCCGTAAAATGAAAAAAAGTTGAAATGCAGTACAAATCCGTTAACAAACATGATGATTTATAGATAATATACCGTATAATTGGACAAACTGAGTTTGGTATGAGGATAGCTGTTTATCCTAAACAATATTAAAAATTTATAATTGACTCTGAGGAGGTACTGTGGCGATGTACGATGTTGTTGTTCAGAATGGGCTCGTGGTCTACCCTGAGAAGACGCTACTGGCTGACATTGGTATATCTGCTGGGAAAATTAAGAGTGTATCAACAAAACTGGGCTTGAAGGGAAAGAGCTATCTTGATGCTAAGGGCTGTTATGTTCTTCCCGGTGCCATCGATCCCCATACCCATCCTGTATATCTTGATGACATTGGGAGTCTCTCAAAAACAGCTGCGTTTGGAGGTGTGACTACGGTCATCCACTATGCCTACGCACGGCCAGGCAACAGCCTAGTTCAGATTATAAAGCAATACAGAGAGGAAGGAGAGCAAAAATCTTGCATCGATTTTGCCCTTCATGGAGGACTCTTCGAAACGCTCAAACAGGCAGATGAAATCCCAAAAGCCTTTGATCTGGGTGTTACCTCATTTAAGGTTTTCATGTCCTATGCCAAGCTCGGGTGGATGACCGATGATTACGCCATGGCGAAGTGTATGGAGATTGTTGGAAGACTCGGCGGCATGGTATCGGTTCACGCAGAAACGGGTCTTGCAATTGACTACATCATGGACAGGATGATGGCCGCCAAGGTCGACTTTGCCGAACAGTTCCTTCAAACGAGTCCGGATATTGCTGAAGCAGAAGGAATTTTCAGGGCCGTTTCAATTGGAAGGCTGATGAACTGTCCCGTTTACATTCCTCACATATCATCGGCGGAAGGAATCGATATAATCCGCTTTCTGAAATTAAAAGGCATACGGGTGTTCGCGGAGACCTGCCCTCAGTATCTCGGTCTTACCTGGGATGAAATAAAATCAAGGGGCCCTCTTGGAAAGGTCGGTCCTTCAATTAAGACGGAAAAGGATCGATTAACCCTCTGGGATGCGGTCAGATCAGGGCTGATAGACACCCTCGGGAGCGACCATGCACCAAAAGACAAAAAGGTGCACGACGATTTTTATAAAGCACCCTACGGCTCTCCTGAAGTGGAGACAATGCTACCCGTGATCTGGCATTACGGAGTTAACAGAGGATTTATTACTCCCAACCAGGTGGCTGCACTGCTTTCGGAGCAAACCTCTCGCATCATGGGTATATTCCCGCAAAAGGGAAGAGTCGAACAGGGCTCAGATGCCGATGTGGTGATTTTTGATCCCTCCAGGAGGTGGACCGTGTCTGCAGAGAATCAGCACTCCGGTGCATCATACAGCCTCTTTGAGGGAAAGGAATTCCTCGGTAGTGTAAAAACAGTGCTTTCCAGGGGAGAGCTCGTGACCGATGGGGAAGAGTTTCTCGGAAAGGCGGGAATGGGACGCTTTCTCTCAACAAAAGCGGGTAAATACTCTGCGAAGCACTGAAATTTAAGCGTATCTTCATTTATTATAACTTTGAATTTTTTTTACTTTATGTGTAAATTTACATTGCTTTCCGATTCACATTGATATATAATCAGTGCAAATTTCCTATCTAAAATCACTCGAAGGAACTGCTCCTTCATGAGTTTCTACGATGATTCTGGTGCAAAGATCCCAGCTTCCGTAATGGAGGCAATATGTGTCCGGAACAAAATTACGGACAGTGTGGGCATCGTGATGCACTATTGTTCTCGCCATCCGAGCTTCATCAAAATAAGTAAAGGTCCCCAATTCTAAAATCTCGAGGGGGATGGGTACATCGATTACCACATTTCTCTTAAACAATTGTTCTGTGCAAAAAGCAACGGAAAAGTCCCAGTAAGTAGGGGGATGTTGTTGCTTTACATTATAAAAGAGGGGGATTTGCATGGGTACGAACACAATTGAAACAGTTGTCATTATCATCTACTTCATCGGTATGATCCTTGTGGGAATCATAGTATCCCGAAGGGTCAAGAACAGCCAGGACTACCTCGCTGCTGGTCGAAGGCTGCCCTTCTGGCTGGTTACAGCAACCCTGTTCGCCACATGGTGGGGAGGCGGTACAATTCTGGGCGGCTCAGGTGCAGCATTCCACGGCGGTTTCCATGCTGTTATGTATGACCCATACGGCGCCGGATTGACCCTGATTCTTGCCGGTTTCCTATTTATGAAGATAGTGCATGACGCTAAGGTCAATACAGCTGCTCAGTTCTTCTCATGCAGATACGGGAAATGGGCGTCAACCTGGTCCGGTATACTCATGGTACCCACCTACTGCCTGTGGGGAGCTGTACAGCTCGTCGCAATCGGCAAGGTTTTTGAGTATATCCTGGGATGGCCTTATGCCGTCACTATTTTGATAGGCACCGCGATCATCCTCATCTATACGGTACTTGGCGGTATGCTGGCGGTATCATGGACTGATTTCTTCCAGGTTGTCATACTGCTCATCGGTCTCATCATTATTTTTCCTCTCGCCGTACGGTTGGCAGGCGGATGGAGTGAAGTGAAAATGGCGACTCCGGAACATTTCTTTAAGATCTTTCCTGCAAGGGGGTCAGAATATGCACCACCCACCCTTGGCGGATGGGCCTGGTGGTGGGGTGCAATCCTCGGCGTCGGGCTCGGAACATTGGCTGCTCCGGATCTCTACCAGCGTGCCATAGTGGCAAAAACCGGCAAGGTAGCTGCAGGATCATCGCTTACGAGCGGCGTCGGATACTGGATTCTCGGTGCTATTCCAGTCTGGCTCGCCTTTGTAGCCATTACGCTTATCGCAAACGGCGGTATGCCTGCTTCTATGGTTGAGATCGTTGAAGCTGACAGTGAGACGCTCATACTGGTGTTGACACGATTGGTCTTGCCGCCTGTACTCTCCGGGGTCTTCATTGCATCACTTCTGGCAATGATAATGTCCTCGGGCGACTCCGCGCTGTTCGCTCCAGCAGCAGTGCTAGCGAATGATATCTGGAAGCCGCTCTGGGAGAAATCAACAAAGAAGGAGCTTGGCGATAAGGCTCTCATGAGTGCTTCACGCTGGAGCGTTATCATTATTGCACTCATAGCACTGTTGATAGGCTTCTTTGCTGAGACGATGTACGATCTTCTGATCGTTGCATTCCAGCTCCTCTACCACGTTCTCTTCTTCCCGATCATTCTTGGCGTCTATTGGAAAAAGGCGAATGCACCTGGTGCAGTTGCTGGTATGATCACCGGGTTTCTGTTCATCATGATATGGATGGTCCTGTCAGGCACAATGTTCCCCTCCCCGGAGTGGGCTTCAACTCTCATCCCGGGTGGTGTAGGTGGGCTTGTCATGGTGATCGTTTCTCTTGCAACCCAGAAGAGGCGTCCACCGCAGCCACTGTACACTTCTGACGGTAAGGTGCTGAAGTGGCCTGAGCTGGCAAAGAAGTAAGAGGTACTAGTAGTATCGCTGTAATGAAATAAGCCGGTAAGGATGCAACAGCTACGCTAGTTTCGCTAGCCTCTGGAGTGTATCTTTGCCGGCTTTTTATATTATGGAAATTTGGAGAAAATACGGGTTAGATAATTTCGATGAAAGCAACAGATGCCGACCGCTTGGGAGTATCATGCTTTCCCGAGGACGATCGCCAGAAGCGCCATTCTTAAATACACCCCGTTTCGGACCTGCCGGAAGTAGGCGGCATTGGGAAGCTCGTCAACTTCTGGAGAGATTTCATCCACTCGTGGCAGGGGATGCATGATGATCATGTCCTCATTGCCCTTCTGAACAAGTTCCACGGTAAGAATATAGCTTCCCTTTAAACGATCATACTCTGCCCTGTCTTCGAAGCGTTCACGCTGTATGCGTGTCATGTACACAACATCCGCCTGCATGGCGTCTTCGATATTATTCGATACCTGAAAGTCCACTCCACTGATACGCATATCCTCGAGAATCTCCTCGGGCATTTGGAGCTCCTCAGGAGAGCAATAGATATATCGCGGATTGAAGTGGGCAAGTGCATAGGAGAGTGAGTGAACGGTTCTACCATACTTCAGGTCACCCACCATCGCGACGGTCAACCCTTCGATCTTTCCCCTTTCCTTCTGAATGGTATAGAGATCGAGAAGTGCCTGTGTTGGATGCTGATTGTATCCATCTCCTGCATTTATCACAGGAATTTCGACTGAATCCGCAACTACCTTCGCTCCGCCTATCACAGACTGTCGAATTACAATACAATCCACGTATCCCTCAATTGTTCTTGCTGTATCGGCAAGGGACTCACCTTTTGCCGCTGAGGAACTCTTCGCATCGGAGATCGTAATCGTACGAGCAGAGAGGCGCTTTGCCGCAGCAACAAAAGACATCATGGTCCGTGTCGAGGGCTCGAGAAAGACAATGGCAACCACACTATCGGAGAGGAGATCGGAAACCCGTTCTTTTTTGACTATTGCCTCCATTTGTGCTGCAGTGCGTAGTATATAGAGAAGTTCCTCCTTTGTCATCCCCTTTGTTGTAACAATGTCTCGACCGACCAGGCTCATCACGCACTCCCCTTTCTCTTCCTGCGTGCAGCAGATCTGACAGCGCGGATGATATTAATGTAACCTGTGCACCGGCAGAAGTTGCCTCTCAGCGCGTTTTTAATCTGTTCCTCATCCGGATCGGGGTTGCGGTCGAGTAATGACTTGGCAGACATGATCATACCCGGTGTACAGAACCCGCACTGAATCGCACCTTCCTCGATAAACGCCTCCTGAAGCGGATGAAGTTTACCATTGTCCCCGATTCCCTCAATAGTGGTTATGGCTTTCCCTGCCATTGAGACTGCAAGGGTCTGGCAGGAGAGAATAGGTCTACCTTCCGCAAGCACCGTACAGGCCCCGCATTCCCCCAATCCACAGCCATATTTGGTGCCGGTCAATAGCAGTCGATCTCTAAGGACATTGATGAGAATTTCGTTTGGTTTGACCTCGAGATGGTATTTAGTTCCGTTTACATCCAGATCGATGGGCATCATCACCTGACTACCTCCCCTCCGGCTTTGCTCCAGGCTTTAAAAACTACATCGCGAATCAGTATCGACGAAACCTCCTGCCTATACTCAGCCGTGGAACGAACATCAGTGATGGGCGCTATGCTTTCCGAAATCTTGCGCGCTGCCTCTTCAACTAAAGCCCGATTGAATTCCTGTCCAGTGAGTGCTTCTTCTACATACATAGCTCTTACCGGTCGCGGTGCAGCGCCTCCCAGGGCAACACGCACCGTCCCTATTTCTCTTCCGTTCCGCTCCATGTAAACCGAACAGGAGATCTTTGCCATATCGAGTGTTACTCTCCCTATCTTGATAAATGCTGAACCTGATTTCGCCGACGGTTTTGGGAGAATAATCGCGGTGAGAAGCTCACCAGGTTCCATTACCGTTGTTCCTGGTCCCGTAAAGAATTTTTCCAATGCTACACGATTTGACTCTATATTCCCCTCATCCTTGAGTCTCATGATTTCAACTTCAGCACCGAGCACCATGAGCGGGGTGGCGGTGTCGGCGCTCGGAGAGGCGTTGCATATATTTCCGCCAATCGTTGCCATATTTCGTACCTGAAAGCTTCCCAGGCTCTTGACAGCATCGTGAAGTGCGCTGTACGTACGGGCAAGTTGCTCTTCCTCCTCAATTCGATGCAGTCTGACAGCTGCGCCAATTCGAAGGCCTTCTGAATAGTCGATGAGATTCAACTCTTCGATATCAAGGATCTGGACAATTGATTGCGGCTTGTGCTCGCCAGTTTTTATCTGGATCAGAAGATCGGTACCACCCGCAAGAACCTTCACATCCTTTTGGTCTTGCAGCTTCTGCAGTGCATCTTTTAATTTCGCGGGCCTATGATATCCGAAATCCAGAGTGATGAATCGAGAGCTAGACATGGGTCGGTTTCTCCCCTTTTACCATTCCCTTTTGCTTTATCAGGTAAACGATGTCTTCGGGCAATATAGGTATTTTTGTAAACCAGATTCCCGTTGCATTGTGAACTGCAGACGCTACTGCGGCCGGTACAGGGTTGAGCGCTGCCTCGCCGATTCCTTTTGCACCCATGGGCCCCGTAGGTTCGTACGTTCCAGTGAAAAACACCTGAAACTCCTCCGGGTCTGGCATATCCGCTGCGCCGAGCATCTTGTAGTCGGTAAGCAGACCGTTGTTGAGAAGTCTCCCACTTTGAGAGTCGTAGGCTGTATCCTCGAGAAGTGCCATTCCTGCACCTCGATAGAAACCACCGTGGAGCTGACCCATTGCAAGAGAGGGATTTATTACAGTTCCAGCATCGCTCCCTGCAACCACGCGCAGAATGCGAACTTTCCCTGTGTCCACGTCAACCTCCACCTCAACAAAATAAGCCGTATAAGCGGGGGGACAGTTTACCTTTCGGACACTCCGGGCCCAAATTGCCGTACCCCA
>CAYFYU010000081.1:0-19057 GCA_964347455.1 uncultured Spirochaetota bacterium
AATAGCTGTAAGAAGGAGTAACGTTCAGTATCCAGTCCTGTCCCCCCAGAAGGCTTTCCGCTTGTTTTTGCTCAATATCAACAGCCAGCTCCTCTTTCCTGAAGAATGGGTGATTGCTCCTCACCATGTCAAGATACTCATCGAGGGTTACCTCCTGGTAAGGCTGTTCCTCGCCGAGTGCAGATATGCAGATAAAAATGAATAGTGCCACTGTTAAGCTAAAGACAATCTTCATGATTTTCCCCCTTATCGATAATAAATGGATTCCACAATTCTATCACTTTAAACTTTTTTGTAAATTCTTAATTCCTTATTTGTGAAAAAGCGTCTGTAAAATGGCAAATGTTACCAGCGACCAATTAGACACTGTAGGAATAGGTTTGATTCTATGAGTTTACCACTGTGTATTAATCTGGGATGCGAAGTTCTGAACCGCTTTAAACTGGTCAATATCGAAAAAGGAGGCATCCTCATAATGGAAAGCTCCACAGCCGAGATACTTAAAATTGTTGTTTAGTATGTTTGCTCGGTGTCCGGGTGATTTCATCCAACCCTGCAGGAGCGCCTCTGAAAAGCTTATATATGTATGGTTTTCGATGACCGATCCCGTACTGAAGGTTCGGAAAATTTTCTCACCCTTTACGGGTTGCATGATCGGCGTTCCAGGTTCATATTGAATTCCGAACATTTCCGCTATGTTTTCACCCCTGTATCCTCCATCGACACCAAAAAGGGCCATTCTCTGGAACGGGGTCCTTTTTTCTCTATCATACGGGTTTTGGTGGCTGAAAAAATTCAACTCTGCCATGTCTTTTGCATGCATAAAAGCAGCATCTTCAAGTGCTCGGGAAAAGATAAAAGGATTTTTACCTTTTTTCATTCGCATTCGGTTTGATTCATAAAAGATCGCGGCATTAAGAAGCGGATATTCAAGGTTTTTAAAGTCCAGAATTCGGTTCGCAGGTCCGTAGGATCTGAAATCATTCACATCCATTTCACGATAATATGAGTAATCCCAGATGCTTGCGTGTTGAGAATATCCAATATCCGTGTACAAATAAAGAAACACGAGAAGAACCAGAAAGGTGAGACCCAGTTTTTTCTTGAATTTTCCGTTCACAGCAAGACCCTCCTACAATTAAGAGTGAAGGAATGTGTTCGATTGATTTTGTGTTTCTTCGCTCTTTACCAACATACGTTTAAGCATAAAATGACCTGCTATTCCTACTATTCCATAGACTACTGCAAGCGAGATATATACTCCATGAACTGCAAATAACGAAGACATGATATATGCAAGTGGTATGTATAGGGCGAACATCTGCAGGATTGACATCGCCGCAGCATGTAGTGGTTTGTTTAAAACATTCATTGCAGATATGCACACTAACAGTACGCCCTGCAAACCATACCCGAGCGGTACAATTCGAAGGTAGACAACTATCGTTGAGATTACCGTCTCATTTTTGTTGAAAATTGCAGCAAATTGGCGTGCTGTAAGTGCAAGAACAGCGAAAAGTACAACTCCCCATATCATTGCAAACTGCTCACTGTACCGGATTCCTATCTTGACGCGTTTGATTTTTCCTGCTCCCCAATTCTGACCTACAAACGGTCCGAGCACTATAGATAGCGCAAGTACGATTGTCATGGCAAAGAACTCTATTCGAGAAGATACCCCGTAGCCAGCTACTACTTCGGGACCATAGGAGGAAAGTAGTCTCGTAACAACTCCAGTTGCCACAGGGATTATGATTCTGGTTCCTGCCGCTGGCAGACCTATGAAGAGAATTCGTTTCAAAGAGTTGACAAATGTACTAAATGATGGAATTTGGAAAGTTATCATTTTATCACGAAGGGAAAGCACAAAAAGAGAGATGGTGAGTGTAGTTGTACGGGCTATTACCGTGGCTATCGCAGCACCTGCAATCTCAAGACGGGGAAAGGGACCGATCCCAAAGATGAGCAGAGGATCGAAGATGCAGTTTACAATTGCAGCGATCATCATGATAATACCCGGGGTCTTGGTATCGCCTGCCGCTCTGATAGCGCTGTTACCAACCATTGGAACAACAACACAAATACTGCCGATATACCAGATTCGCATGTATTCCCTGATCAATGGAAGAATATCGGGTGGAGCGCCGAGCATGGTGAAAACACGGTCTATGGTGAGAAGTCCCAGTACGGCAAATACCGCAACGATCACCACCGACAGTATGAGACTGTCGGTGGTTAGACGTTTAACCTTGTGCTCATTCCCCTCCCCTATTGCCAGTGATATAACAGCCGAAGCCCCGATTCCAAGTCCAATGGCAAGGCTTCCAAGTACGAGTACAACCGGAAAGGTATAGCTCAATGCAGCCAACTCCAGAGTACCGAGCTGGCCAACAAAAAAGGTGTCAACCAGATTGAAGGTAACGATACTCACAATTCCTAAGATCATTGGAGCCGTAAGATTTATAAGCATTCTTCCAACAGGCCCTTCAACAAGAACAGCTTTTTTCTCACTCTCACTCATCTATTTCTCTTACTTTATCGCTTGTTATAAATTTAATACAAATGGTTGGATAATAGGATACTACTGTAATTCATTCAGGAACACCACACGCTTTTCAGTATATGATTTGACTACCGCTTCCACAGCCTGTGTTGCAAGCATTCCCTCCTCACCGGTAACGGGAACCGGGGTATCTTCTAATATGCAGGAGATGAAATCGTGAATTGGATTCACCTCAGTATGCTCGAGCAATATGATCGGCGTTTCATATGATTTTGCCGTTATGGTAATGTTCTCAGCATCGGCGGTAATATCGACTCTTCCCTTTTCACCCTGGATCGAAAGCCACATATCATTTACCGGATTTCTCCAGCTTCTGGCAAGAATCCAGGATGATTCGAGGTGTATGACTGCACCGCTTGTCATCCTCATTGACGCCTTTACCAGGTCTCGAGTAAAATATCCTTTGCTCTCAAGCAAACCCTGCCGAGACATTGCAAAGATCTCCACCGGTTTATCATCCAGCATCCAGAAAGCGAGATCAGCGATATGGGTCATTAAAAACCATTCAGGACCGCTCTGATGCGCCCATTTCATGTTCTCTTCTACCCATGAGATCGTATCGGATAGCACAAAGTTACCGCAAACAGGTTTTCCTATCTTGCCGGAACGTATAGCATCCCTGCCTGCTGAAAAGGCCGGATACCATCGATTGTGATAATTTATCATCAGTTTCTTCCCGGATCTATTTCGCGCCGCAAGAATCTTCTTACAATCAATCGTTTTCATTGCCATCGGTTTCTCGAGAATTACATGCTTTCCAGCATTAAGCGCCGCCACCGCATACTCCGTATGAGCGAAATCGGGTGTTGCAATTGCGATACAGTCAATTGACCGATCATTCACTATCTCCTTCCAGTTTTCGGAAGCCCAGCAATTGAAATGCCGCGAAGATGCTTCACGCCGTTCTCTCGTTGGCGACCAGAGAGATTTCAAGTGCACCATTGGATGGTTTTGGTAAACGCGGGCATGGACCTTTCCATAGGTGCCGCATCCGATTAAGCCAAAGGTCAGGATATCGCCCACAAGCCTGCCCCAAAAGTAAGAATTACTGTATTTCAATATTATTTGCATCATTATAACGGGGCTGGGGTATTTATCAAGAACAATAAACTACCCAAATTGTCTTTTTCCTTTAACCATTGATCACAACACACTACATATTATAATCAACCTTGAAATCCTGGGAGCAGTAACATTCACTGATTCATGAGGAGACTTACGACGATGTATAAGGAATACCCAAAATCACAAGCGATGTATAGGGAGGCCAAAAACATTTTTGCCATGGGAGTAGGTTCGCAAGTGCAAAGTTTTTCCAGACCGCACCCTATTTACATAACCCATGGCAAGGGTTCAAAAATTTACGATATAGATGGAAACGAATTCATCGATTATTTGATGAACTATGGTCCGAACATTCTGGGACATTCACCGCAAGTCCTAAAACAGGCAATTACAGACCAGCTCAACCTCGGCTCTGGTTTTGGTGAACCCCATCCATTACAATTGGATCTTTCCCGATTACTCATAGATCTAATCCCATCCTTTGAGGTCGTAAACTTCAACAACTCAGGTTCTGAGGCAGTGCAAGCTGCATTAAGACTTGCACGGGCATATACGGGAAAGATGAAATTCATAAAGTTTGAGGGCCATTATCATGGGTGGATGGACAACGTTTTTTTCAGTTTTCACCCGGACAAGGATGAGGATTTCGGAACGAGAGAGAATCCAAAACCGGTAATTCACAACTACTCGAGAGGAATTCCTCAGAGCGTCCTCGAAAATGTAATCATACTGCCCTGGAATAACCTGCAATACGTTGAGCAGGCATTTGAGCGGTATGGAGATGAAATTGCGGCCGTTTTGACCGAACCAATTATGAGCAACTGCGGCGTCATAATGCCGCGCCCCGGATATCTAGAGGGACTTCGCGATCTTACAACCCAATATGATTCCCTTTTGATATTTGATGAAACGATCACTGGTCTCAGAACCTCCCTTGGCTGTGCGCAGCAGTTGCTTGATGTAATACCGAACATAACACTGGGTTTTAAGGCACTCGGAGGTGGCATACCCATATTCGTGTATGGAGCACGCAGTGAAATAATGAATATCGTATCAGACCGTCTGGTGGTGCATGCCGGAACATTCAATGGTAATGCCATTGGATGCAGGGCAGCACTAGCAGTTCTAGAGGAGCTGAAGAAAAACAACGCCGAGATCATACGCCGAATAAACGAGACCGGATTGTATATGATGAAAGAAATCGGCAGGCTTGCAAAGAGACATGGTCAGACCGTTCGAATACAGGGAACAGGAGCACTCTTCTGTGTTTCATTTCATGAAGGCGAAATTTGGGATATGCGCGATGCCTTCTCTCAGGAGAATGAACGTTACTTTATTTTCAGGCAGCTACTTCTGGACAGCGGAATACACATATTTCCGACGGAAAAGGGTCTCTGGTATCTGTCAGCTGCTCATACCGATGAGGACATTGAGCTAACACTTTCCGCTGTAGATAGTACCTTTAAAAAAATGAGGCAGATATAAAAGATGGCTATTTCATTGAAACTGCTCGGCGACAGCGAAATCGAGCAAATAACGGACGCCGCAAAGAGAATCATGCAGGTCAAGGGAGTGCGATTTACCATACCTGAAATCGTAGAGGTTTTTCTGAAATATGGTTTCAGGGTTTCAGATAACAGTATTGTGCATATTTCGCCGGAAGAGCTCAATACAGCACTCAGCAGTGCTCCTACCTCTTTTACCCGGAAGGGATCCCATCCATCAAAGGATGTGCAAATTGGAATGGGAGAGACAAAGTTTGGTATAGGATCCATTCCCATATGGATTGTCGAGAGACATCCTGCAATTGAGCGCCGCCCCGCAACGCTGGACGACTTTAAAAAATTTACTCTGCTCTCTGAGACTCTGGACAGCTATACAATAGGCAACCCAGTAGTGCAGCCACAAGAAATTCCAGTCGAAGTCATGCATATACTATGGAATCGGAACAATGCAGTCCGAATGACGAAACCCTCATGCTGCTGGTACGGGACGAGCTTCCCCACTGCGCGAGAAGGTTTAGAAATTTTACAACTTGCATCGGGCGGCCTCAGGGAACTTCGGGAATCGAAACGGTGGGCCATCACAGTCTGTCCTGACAGTGCACTTCAATGGGGCAAAAGCGCGATCGGCGCTATGGTTATGGCTCATGCGGAGATTCCAATCGATGTTTTGCCCATGCCCTTTCTCGGATCCATGTATCCGGTAACACTTGCCGGTGCTCTGGTACAATCCACTGCCGAAGCGATGGCAGTGGTCGTTCTGTCGCAGCTGATCAGACCTGGATGTCCAGTACTCTTTGCACCCTCTTATGGTGGCGTTATGGACATGTCTACCGGCTCGCATTCTTTCGGCGCACCGGAATCAGCACTCTTTGCGGCCGCAGCTTCACAGATAGGCAGATCATTTGGGCTTCCAACCAACATGATGCAGGGAACCACCGACAGCAAAATTCCGGATCAGCAGGCCGCTACAGAAAAAATTCTTTCCTACCTTCTTCCCACTCTCACAGGTGCCGATTGCATCACCCAGGCTGGTGCACTCATCGACTTTGCACTCAGTGCCTCCTATGAGCAACTCATCATTGAAGATGAGATCATTAAATGGATAAGGAGAATCATGCGCGGTATAGACGTAGATGATATATCACTTGCCGAGGGAGAGATATTGAATCTTCCATTTGGCGGGAACTACCTGGAATCGGAGCATACCCTTCGTCTATACAGGCGAGAACTTCTTCAAACGAAACTTTTCGACCGGAAGACATGGGAAAGGTGGCACATGGATGGGGCGAAGGATATTCTGACTCGTTCCCACGAACGAGCAGAGGAAATACTCGCCAGTGCAGCACCATCTCAGGGAATCTCCGAATTAAAGCAACGTGATGTCGACCAGTTTTCAGCTGAGATTTGTAAAAAGAACGGTGTCGATGCCGAGCCGCTCCTCTACTAAAATCAATTAAAAGCTTGACTTTCAATACGTACATATTCAGTGTCTATATTAATATTATAAGATTAATACTATTTAATTTATTTTTCGTTTAAATATTGCACAATTGGAGGAAATAATATGAAATCAAAAGCACAAAAGTCTATATTGATATTTTTGATTGCATCGGTTATGTATTTTGCATTTGGCGTGGTAAATGTCCAGAATCATGTCATCCGTGCCGATGAAACGCACAACGATCTTGGTCAGGTTGATTTTACTGTCTCCTGTAATTATGAAGCTCAAAACAAGTTTAATCGTGGACTCGCGCTCCTGCATCACATGATGTATAAACAGGCAGAACAAGAGTTCGAAGAGGTTGCCAGGATTGATCCAAAATGTGCAATGACCTATTGGGGCATTGCAATGACCCTTTTTCATCCGCTATGGCCAGGAGAGCCGACAAAAGAAGATTTAGAAAAAGGATGGAAAGCTATTCAAAAAGCTGAAGCCTTGAAACCATATACAATGCGAGAAAAAGCACTTATAGATGCGGCGGCAGCATTCTATAAAGACTGGGAAAGTTTAGAGCATAAAAAACGCATTTCTCTATGGGAAGCTGCTCAAAAAGAGGTTTTTGAGGCATATCCGGACGATCCAGAGGCCACGGTCTTTTATGCCCTGGCACACTTAGCAACTGCACCCAAGTCCGACAAAACATTTACCCACCAGAAGGAAGCTGGTAAAATTCTTGAGTCTCTGCATGCTAAGTTGCCAGGCCACCCTGCCGGATTTCACTATTTGATTCATGCTTATGATAATCCTGCTCTAGCACATCTTGCCGTGGATGCAGCACATGGGTACGATAAGATTGCACCTGATGTGCCTCATGCACTTCATATGCCCTCTCATATTTTCACTCGGCTTGGACACTGGTCGGATTCGATTGGATGGAACGAACGCTCAGCCGAGGCTGCCTGGCGGCAGCCTGTCAACGGCGCAACTTCAATGCATTATGTGCATGCAATAGATTATTTGATGTATGCCTATCTGCAGAAGGCACAGGACAAGAAGGCGAAAGAATTACTGGAAAGAGTCAATGTTACCAAAAACTATCAGGAGAGCTTCGCTACAACTTACGCAATAGCAGCAGCACATGCTCGTTATACTCTAGAACGTAGAAAATGGAGTGAAGCTGCTGCGCTTTCGCTGCATGTATCCAATTTATCCTCTTTGCAGAAATATCCCGGAATTGAGTCGATAGTTTATTTCACTCGTGGTTTAGGGGCTGCACGAATTAATGACCTGAACTCTGCACAGAGGGAAATCGAAAAACTGGACGACATTTATAATCGCCTGATTGAAAAAAATCTAGGCTATTGGGCAGTACTGACCAACGCACAGCGCAAAACAGTTTCTGCATGGATTGCCTTTTCCGAGGGAGATAAGAGAAAAGCCTTAATGATAATGCAAGAAGCGGCTGATCTTGAGGAATCCGTTGACAAGCATCCGGTGACTCCAGGATCAGTGCTTCCAGCTCGCGAACTTCTTGGAGACATGCTCGTCTTGCTTAACAAACCTGAAGAAGCACTTAAAGAATATGAGATAAGTCTCAAATACTCACCTAATCGATTGAATAGTTTGTACGGTGCTGGTCGGGCCGCCGAACTAGGTGGAGATTTTGAAAAAGCAGAATGGTACTATACTAGGCTTTTAGAAAATATTGATCAAACAAATTCCGATAGGATGAGCATTGAGATAGTCAAGAAGTATCTTTCGACAAATTAAACTATATTGAATTTAACCCCACTTACTGGTGCTGAGTGCATTGACCATACAGGTGCACTCAGCACTTTTGTACTCAGTCCTTCATACAGGCAACCCGCCATCTAAAAAAATTCGCCGGAAAGTGCACATCATTTTTAAAATAATTTGACTTTTCTGATAATTATGATTATTCTGAAAATACTGGAGGTTTGTATGGAAGATAAAAAGTCCACAATAAATTGCTGCAGTGTAGAATCGGTTGTGAGTATAGATGAGCGGGGGCAAATGGTTCTCCCAAAAGAAATTCGGGATAAAGCAAATATCCATTCGGGAGATAAGCTGGCCCTGATCGGCTGGGAGTGCAATGGTGAACTGTGCTGTATAACGCTCATAAAAGCCGATCAGTTAGGACTTCTGGTCAAGGATTTACTCGGTCCGATGATGCGGGCAATAAGCGATTAGAAAAGTGCTGAAAGTGCCGAAGGTGCTGAAAGTGCCGTAGGTGATGTCAAGTATTGACACGAGGAGGATTAAAGATGAAAGAAAAGGATGTGAGAAATTCAATTCGAGAACGTTACGGTAACATAGCAGTCGAAGGGTCGTGCTGTGGTCCAGTAAACACAAAAAGTTGCTGTAGTCCTGATGGTATTACTCACGATCAATCCATAAGCGAGGCGGTCGGATACTCACAGGCTGAAATAGACTCAGTCCCGCAGGGTTCTGATCTGGGACTGGGATGCGGAAATCCTCTAGCTTTTACCATGTTAAAGGAAGGGGATACAGTCCTCGACCTTGGATCTGGAGGAGGATTTGATTGTTTCCTCGCTGCTAAACAGGTTGGAAAATCAGGTCATGTAATTGGGGTCGACATGACTCCGGCAATGGTAGAAAGAGCGCGGGAAAATGCCAAAAAAGGCGGGTATAGCAATGTCGAGTTTCGACTCGGTGAAATTGAAAGTCTTCCTGTTGCCGATTCTTCCGTGGATTTAATCATATCAAACTGTGTGATCAATTTATCACTTGACAAGGCGAGGGTCTTCAAGGAAGCCAACAGGGTGCTGAAAACGGATGGTAAACTCATAATATCAGACATTGTGCTTATGGGAAAACTGCCCCTTCCTGTTCAACAATCCATCGATGCGTATATAGGCTGCATATCCGGTGCCCTTCAAAGGAACGACTATCTTAAAATTATTGAAGACGCAGGATTCTCAGATATTCAGGTACTAAAATCAAAATCTTTCGGTGCCGATGTATTATTGGGTGATCCGGTTGCGCAATCCTTAAAAGAGAAGTGGAACATTTCGGATAAAGCTGCAGAGGAGAGTGCAGGAAAAATTATCAGCATCACCGTGGCCGCAGTTAAGTCAGATGAATAATAAAAAAATCAATAACAGGAGTTATGTGTATGATTCTGGAGAATGGTGCGGACAACAATCTTTCCAAAGAATTAAGAACATATTTAATAGCTGAGGGAAGCGACCTCGTTGGTTTCAGCTCCATAGAGCGATTTACAGGAGCACCGGAAATAATGAAACCCAGCAGGTATCTCCCGGATGCAGTTTCTATGGTCTCAATCGGACTACACATAAATGAGGCAACATGCGATCTCATTGCCCGGAGTGTAACGGACGATCAGTTTCCTCCATCCTATTACTCATATCAGGTATTTACCCTTAACCAGATCAATCCCCAGCTCGATCGCCTTGCCTATCTAGGTGCCAAGTTTCTCGAGAGTAGAGGATTCAGAGCCTACCCTTTTCCGGCTAATATGCCGCATACACAGAAGCCGACGAAAGAATATCCAGGCGGTCCCGGTGATATATCACACCGACACGCTGCAGTGGCAGGCGGTTTGGGTGAGATCGGATGGCACAATTTGTTTATTTCTCCCCAATACGGCACAAGACAAAAATTGACAACTATTATCACAAATGCTTCCCTTTCACGGGATAAACTTCAGGGGAAAACTCTGTGTGATCCTGAGGTCTGTGGATTTCGATGTGCTCATGCCTGTCCAACCAATGCTATCCCGAAAAACATCAAAAGAAAGGTAAAAATTTCGATTCGCGGAAAGCTCACCCAGTATGGTAAGCTCGTGGGGTGGCGGTGCAGATGGGGGTGCAGCGGCATGCTAAGGAGCACGGGCGGCTTCAAGGACATACCCATACCCTCCAGGGAACCCTCATCAAATGAGCTACTGAAATATAAATCACAAATGGACCCCTGGCAGGAACGGCTGAAACTCTATGCAGGTTTGCTCCCCTACTGCGGACGATGTCTTTCGATCTGTCCACTTCCCAATTTGATTTAGAAAAAAAAAGAAGAGTTACGCGAAAGTATCTGCCCTACCATTCATTGCCCTGAAGATGAATGTCTCCAGGTAGAGGCTCCTTTTGCCGAAGTGGATATTACATTGCTATTATGTTTTGCCTCATGGGCAGCTCTTTACCCATTACAACACGGATGATTCTCCTGTTCACAAGCGTCTTCCAGCCCGATAGCAGATAAACATTTACAAGTTATGATTTACAGAAGAGCAGGCCGAGTTGGAAGTCTCGATGAGCAGCTTCACGCATTGATGCGTTCATCACTTTTACAGCTAGCCCCCTGTTTCGATAAGCAGGCAGCACGAACACATTCATAATCCCCGCGACGCAGATTTTCAATTTCCCAAAAAGAACTTCCGTATCAATAACTGCAGCATGGGCTACAACCTGGCGCTTTCGAGCCTTTACAACAGTAAGGTGGGGGTTATACTCATTCCAGCTTCTCGTTTTTGAATATACCTCAATGTCTTCAGGAAAGCAGATGCACAATCCATCCTTTATCGATTGATCCGTAAATCTATCAATAAACGGCTCTTCAAAGACATGAAGTTTCATGCTGCATTGATTGAACCTATATACCGAGAGTTTGGAAATACTCTGCCATGGCCTTTAAGATTAAGGCAATGCTGGCAGCTCCTGGATCCATATAGCCAATTGACCGCTCGCCTAAATTCTTTGCCCTGCCATGGGTGGCCACCATTTCCTTGGTCTTTTCTGCTCCTCTTTCTGCCTCAACCGCTGCCCTTTCAAAAGCTGTGCTGAAGGAGAGGTTGTCGTTCGCTGCGCGAGTAAGTTCCTGTACAGCAGGCTGTAGTGCATCGACCATGGTTTTATCACCCGGCTTCGCACTACCCCTCTTCTTAATCTGGTTAAGCGCTTCTGACAACATTGCGGAGAAATCGGTTAGGGAAAGTGTGTCCTTTCCTTTCAAGTCATTGTTATAGAATGTTGCCTGGCCGGTAAAAAAGGTACCAAATACGGCACCCGCTGCTCCCCCAACGGTTTTGATCAGTTCGAATCCACATTTTTTTAGCATCTCCCCCGTATCGAGCCTCACATACTCCTCGAGATTGTCATTGAGTTTCCTGAAACCATTTGCCAGACTGAAGCCATGATCACCATCGCCGATTTCTGTATCCAATTTTGAAAGATACTCCTTTTGCTCATCCATCCTGACATAGATCTTCCTGAGCATCTCGACAATGTTTTCTTTGGTAATTACTGTAGTCTCCCCCATACCTTTCTCCATATTTTTCAATTTCACCACGCACTAATTATGCTCAACCATGTCAATATGTCAAGATTATTGAAAGTAGCGATTCGTTTTTCCTGATCTCAGATCCAATGCTTTTTCAACCTTAGATTTACTATTAATATACATCCAATTTCTATATTGTGCGGCAAAGAATTTCCTCGCAGCTTTAAGTTTAATCTCAAAAAGACTGTGCCATAGGACAAAGTTCATTAATTTTATAATAGGGACGTATTATTATTTATTTTATCAAGATGAATTTGAGATGTGGAGATGATTACTTTTGGGTTGTACAACTCAAAGGGTGGTGTTGGAAAAACTGCTGCTGCCGTCAACCTTGCATACCTCGCCTCTCGGGAAGGATTGAAAACCCTCCTTTGGGATCTCGATCCGCAGGCAGCATCGACCTTTTATTACCGCATTAAGCCCCGGATCGATGGCGGGGCGAAGAGTATGGTAAGGAGCTCACAGAGCCTCGGCCACTATATCAAAAAAACACAATTTGATAAACTTGAGCTACTCCCTTCTGATTTTTCGACGCGAAAACTGGATACTTTACTTGATGCAATGAAAAAACCGAAGAAGCACCTGAAAAAAATGATTGGGAATCTCCCGGGAAAATATGACATTCTGTTCATGGATTCTCCTCCGGGATTTTCGCTGCTATCAGAAAATATCATTCTTGCAGCAGATTACATTCTATTTCCGATGATCCCGACAACTCTTTCAATGAGAACCTATCAGCAGGTTATCTGCTACTTTGAAAAAAAAGGGTTGGAGTTTAGCAGTATAATCCCTTTTTTCGCACTTGTTGACAGACGAAAGAAGGTCCATAGAGAGATAGTAGCAGAATACAGAAACAATCAAAGTTTCTTTCTCAAATCCACCATACCCTATGCCTCGGAAGTGGAGAAGATGGGATCGCGGGGTGCACCGTTACTTTCCTATTCGAAGGGCTCAAAGGCTTCAATTGCCTATGAGAACCTCTGGTCCGAGATAAAGGCTCGCTCCCTTCCCATCGATATTTCGTAATAGCCGTCCTCAGGCTAAACGCTGTTCAAGGTTCCGCACTACAGTTTTCAATACCTTGATCCGCGCATACCATTTCGAATTCGACTCGATGACAAACCAGGGCGAGGTGTCCCTCCATTTCATTTATCTCCCGGTAGGCTCGTCTCCATTCAGCTTCGGTGCAGAGGTGCTCGACCCGTTCGACGAGAACTCTGCCGTACCAGCTCCGGTCGAATATCGCTATCCTTCCCCTCTCCGGTGTTTTAATCCATAATCGCCACAGAAAAGGCCTTAAACACCCCTCCTCAGTTGGAGGGTTTGTCGGATAAATGGTGAATCCGCGTGGGTCCATCGAGATAAGCAACCTGTTTATCATCGTACCCTTGCCGGCTGCATCCCATCCTTCGAATACAATGACAACGGTTACACTGAGCGAACGTGCCTTTCGCTGAAGCTCTTTAAGTTTCAGCTTCAATTCATCATATACCTTTTTATATTTCTCTTTTTCGAGCCTCTTGGAGAGATCGACCTTTTCGAGCATGGGCAGCTCGCCCTGTGTTCAGCCTATCTCATATAGGAATAGTACTGCGGGCAGCATTTCTCAATGATTTTCTCCCGAATGAATATAAAATCAGCCATTCAGGCGTTATTATTTTGAGGGACATGAAATATTTTTCTTTACAGCTGATATTTTATGATTAATAATATACATTTTATACGAATATTACTATATACACAGTGCATGGTTCGTAAACTCTGGTAATCTATCCATTAGATGAGGAGGATCAGGCATGGCAGAAAAAGCTATTGAAACACTGTTAAAGGAAAGCAGGATTTTTAATCCACCTGAATCTTTCAAGGCTTCCGCCTGGATAAAGTCTGAAAAGATCTACAGTGAAGCTGAAAAAGACTTTGAAGGCTTCTGGGAAAAGGCTGCAGAAAATTTGGACTGGTTTAAAAAATGGAACAAGGTATTGGATTGGAAACCTCCTTTTGCGAAATGGTTTCTTGGTGGAAAGATAAATGCATCCTACAATTGTCTTGACCGACATATTAAAACCTGGCGTAGGAACAAGGCAGCAATTATCTGGGAAGGCGAAATGGGTGAGGAAAAAGTATACACCTATTTCGATCTGTACAGAGAGGTAAATAAGTTTGCCAATGTTTTAAAATCCCTTGACGTAAAAAAGGGAGACCGTGTAACCATATACCTCCCAATGATTCCCGAGATGATTATCGCTGTACTTGCATGTGCACGTATTGGTGCACCTCACAGTGTCGTTTTTGGAGGATTTTCAGCTGATTCCCTCAGTGACCGCATAATTGATGCAAAGTCAAAGGTGCTTATAACAGCCGATGGCGGGTTCAGACGAGGTAATGCTATACGGCTGAAGGAGAATGCAGACCTTGCACTTAAGAAATGCCCATTTGTCGAACATGTTGTTATCGTCCATAGAGGCGTCATGGAATCATCAAGAGTACCGTTTACACCGGGAAGGGATAAGTGGTGGCATCGCCTCATGGAAAAAATGGGCCAGAACTGTGAGCCAGAGAAGATGGATTCTGAAGATATGCTCTACGTCCTATACACAAGCGGTACTACCGGAAAACCAAAGGGAGTGGTTCACACAACCGGTGGTTACCTTGTGGGAACATACCTGACCACCAAATGGGTCTTTGATTTAAAGGAGGAGGATGTTTTCTGGTGTACCGCTGATGTTGGATGGGTTACTGGCCACAGCTACATAATATATGGACCATTGGCAAACGGAGCGACGGTAATAATGTATGAGGGATCGCCCGACTATCCGGACAAGGACCGCTTCTGGGCCATGGTTGCAAAGTACGGTGTAACTGTTTTCTACACTGCACCGACAGCCATTCGGGCATTCATGAAGTGGGGTGATGAGTTTCCCGCTCGTCATGATCTCTCCTCACTTCGCCTCCTCGGCACGGTTGGGGAGCCGATAAATCCGGAAGCCTGGGTATGGTATTATAGCAAAATCGGTAATGAAAAATGCCCGGTGGTCGATACCTGGTGGCAGACAGAGACAGGTATGATTCTTATCACTCCACTCCCTGGAATAACCCCATTAAAACCAGGTTCTGCCACAAAGCCATTTCCCGGCCTAGATGCTGAGGTTGTAGACGAGAAGGGGAATAAAACCGAAGGAGGATTCCTGGTACTCAAGAAGCCCTGGCCCTCCATGCTGAGAACAATATACGGAGACCCGAAACGGTACAAGGACCAGTATTGGAGCAGGATCCCGGGAGTGTATTTCACCGGAGATGGATGCAAGAGGGACAGCGATGGCTATTTCTGGCTTCTTGGACGGGTTGACGATGTGATGAACATTGCAGGGCACCGTATCAGCACCATGGAAGTGGAGAGCGCTCTTGTTGCCCATCCTGCAGTCGCAGAAGCTGCTGTCATTGGAAAAAGTCATGAGGTGAAGGGTCAATCGATTGCCGCTTTTGTAACCCTGAAGAGCACGGCGAAGAGTTCTTCAACGCTAATTAAGGAACTAACAGAGCATGTGGGCACAAAGATCGGACCTATTGCAAAACCTGAAATGCTGTTCTTTACCCATGAGCTTCCGAAAACGAGGAGTGGCAAGATCATGAGGAGGCTTCTCAGAGACATTGCTGAGGGCGATGCTCTCGGTGACACCACCACCCTGGCCGATCCATCGGTTATGAGAGATCTCAAGCGTCAGTACGAGGAGAAGTACGAGAGTTAAGTGCTGAAAGTGCTGTCAAGTACTGAAAGTGCTGTCAAGTACTGAAAGTCTCGTAGAGGACGAAGGTCTTGTTAAGGATGGCTGATATTAAGGACGAGAGAGATAGGGTCAAAGCCTGTATACATTTTCAGAGCACCGATAAAATTCCCTGGCAAATTGGCTATACCACTGAACTCGGTTTTAAACTCATGAAGTCCCTCGGCATAGAGGAGCAGCAGCATTTTATCCTCGGTAAAAATATCTACCATTTCAACGGCCTTGAAGATTTTTTCGGAAACCACCTCACCTTTATCAGAAACCGCGCTGTAAACAGCCTGCAGGAAATTGAATCAGGAATTTTTCGGGACGAGTGGGATGTACTATGGGACCGAAGAATCGACAGAGATATCGGGACGCCTATAAATTGTGTGCTCGAGACCATGAATTTAGAAAAGATGCGCATTCCTGATCCTCTGGACCCCGACCGCTACGCCCATTTCGAACCCATAATCAGGGCAAACCCGAGGCGGTATAAAATCGTCAAATTCTCATACAGCCTCTTTGAAAGGGCATGGTCGTTGAGGAGAATGGAAACCCTCATGATGGACTTTATCCAGAATCCTCTTTTCGTTCATGAACTCCTTGACCTCATCACCGAATACAACATGAGGTTGATCAGGAACCTGAAACATTTCAATATTGACGCTCTTTATTTCGGTGACGATTGGGGTTACCAGCGAGGCCTGCTCATGAGCCCCGATACGTGGAGAGAATTCATCAAACCCCGTATCAGGAAAATGTACGATCAGGCCCATGCCCATGGCTACGATGTGTTCATACACAGCTGTGGAAACATTACCAATCTACTGGATGACCTCGTGGAAGTCGGTGTCAATGTATTTAATCCATTTCAGCCCGAGGTAATTGATTTAGAAGATGTTATCGCTACCTATGAAAAGAAACTTGCCTTCTATGGTGGTTTGAGCATACAACATACACTGCCCTTCGGAACTCCCCGGGAAGTACGGGCTGAGGTTGTTCACCGTTTGGGGCTTGCTAAGAAATTCGGAGGATACATCATCTCGCCCTCCCACGACATGCCGCCCGATATTCCTCTTGAAACCATAATGATTATGTACCAAGCTCTCAAATCCTGATCCATGAAAGAAGCCCAGGTCACATAGAAGATTCGGAATACACCTTGTTTACGGATGAGAACTTTGTCAGCTGCCTGTAATTTTCTTCAAGCTGTTATAGTGAGCTTCTACTGTTTTTTCAACATCCGCTTGCGTGTGTGCGGTTGAAAGGAAAGACGTTTCAAATTGAGACGGCGCGAGATAAATACCACTCCCGAGCATCTCGTTGAAATAGTGCGTAAAAAGAGCGGTATCAGAGGTGGTGGCTGAAGCATAATCGTGTACACTCTGTTCTGTGAAGAAGAAGCTCATCATCGATCCGACCCGGTTCATCGTGTATTTGAGCTTTAATCTTTCTAAATTTCGAGCCATACCATCCTCTAGAGAACCTGAGAGAAGCTCGAGCTTCTGATAGACTTCTCCTTCATTAAGAATGGTGAGCATCTCATGCCCGGCTGCCATTGCAAGCGGGTTGCCTGAAAGAGTTCCCGCCTGATAAACCGGCCCTAATGGAGCGAGGTACTCCATGATCTCCCGACGACCTCCGAATGCTCCGACGGGCAATCCTCCACCAATGATCTTTCCAAGACAGGTCAGATCAGGAGTAACACCGTAGAGCTCCTGTGCACCGCCCAGTGCAACCCGAAAACCGGTAATAACCTCATCAAAAATAAGTATGATTCCCTCATTACCTGCGATTTCAGCGAGTTCCTGTAAAAAATTACCCTGCGGAGGTATGACACCTGCATTTCCCATTATAGGCTCGAGCACAACCGCAGCGATCTCTCCTCTATTTGCACTGACCAGAGATTTAACCGATTCGATATCGTTGAACCCTGCTATCAATGTATCCTGTGCGGTATTCGTCGTGATTCCGGGGCTTCCTGGAATGCCAAGGGTAAGTACCCCGGACCCCGCTTTTATGAGAAAACTGTCCCCATGTCCGTGATAACAGCCTTCGAACTTTACAATTTTGTCCCTATTCGTGAATCCCCTCGCAAGCCGTACGGTACTCATCGTCGCCTCTGTACCGGAATTGACCATTCTCACCATATCGATAGAGGGAACCATCCTGACTATGAGACGCGCCAGTTCTATTTCGATCTCCGTGTTTGCGCCGAAGCTCGTGCCTTTCCCGGAATATTCCTGGACTTTGTTTGTTACCCGCTCAGGTGCATGTCCCAGTATAAGTGGTCCCCATGAAAGCACATAATCGATATATTCAGTGCCATCCACGTCATATATCTTTGAGCCCCTGCCGCTGCTAATGTAAAGGGGAAGGCGACTTACAGACCCGAATGAGCGGACGGGGCTGTTCACCCCCCCAGGTATGTAACGCTTCGCCTCTTCAAAGAGTGATTCAGAGCGCGTCATAACGGTTTATCCATAAAGTATTTAACTCTCTCCTTCTTGAACTCCCTTATACTGTACAGAACAACGTAGTCATCACAGTCAATTGATTCGGCAATATGCGAGATCAGGTCATCACACTCTTCACGACTTCTTGCATGTACCATTGCAAAGAGTGAGTATTTCCACTCTGGATAGGTTGGCCGTTGATAACAGTGGGAAACCTGGGCAAATTCGGCAGCTCTTCTCCCAGCGAGAAGAATGTCCTTTTCAGGTATATTGAAGCATGCCATGCCGTTGGCGCTATAGCCCACACTCCGGTGCCGAAGAATAGCAGATATTCTTCGAATAGCACCCAGCTCTTTGTACCGCCTGACATGACCGAGCAGTTCGCTCTCGTCAATATCGAGTGATTGCGCAATTTGAAGCCAGGGTTTCGGGACAATGGCCAGACCATCCTGCAGAGCGGCAATAATGCTCCTGTCTTTTTCCGATAGATCGATCGACGTATTTGGCTGGCTATTGTTATACGAGAGAGTGTTGTCCTCTTCGTCTAATCCGAAGTACACCCCTATTTTAAAATTCCTCACAGAAGGCAGTATCAGGTATTGTATAAACAGCTCACCTTCGAGCAGGCTCTTTGTCTCTTCATCAAAATCACAGTCCTTCGGAATGGTGAGGGTGAACCAAAGGTTGAACCGGTGCTTCCTGAGATAATTATGACTTACACCCCGGTGGCTGTTGATTTTCATTGCCACGGATTCAGCATGGGCATTATCGGTTTGTACTGCGACAAGCGTTCCTTTGTATCCCAGTGCCCATGAGTTGAATATGATCGGTATATCCCTTATTATTCCTTTGTCGATCAACCACTTCACTCTCTGGATAACATTTTGTTCCGATAATCCGCAATGAGCACCGATTCGGTGGTATGG
>CAYFYU010000082.1:0-6236 GCA_964347455.1 uncultured Spirochaetota bacterium
GACAGGACTTTCAGCCCTTGACAGGACTTTCAGCCCTTGACAGGACTTTCAGCCCCTGATAGGACCTTCGGCATTATTCACCGGCAATACCCTTCAATTCCCACCGACAGTAACGTAACGCACTGTTGAGCGCGAGTGCCTTTCTGAAGAATATATGAGCTTCAAGCTGTTTGCCCTTTCCCTTATGGGCCAAGCCCAGAAGGTACAGATTGTCCTCATCATTTCCACGCTTCCGGGCATGATTGTCCTCAGCATGGGACAAGAGGCCGTCGAGTATCGAATCGGCTTCTTTTTTTCTTTCCAAACATTGAAGAGCCCGTGCCTGGTAATAGCGAGAACAGCCCCACTCTGATTGTTCCTCGGATACAGCTTTAACCCAAAACTCACGAGCTTTTTTTAACTCTCCCATCTTTTCATAGACCAAACCTATACGATAAAAAGCTTCGGTATAATTTTTTCGCGCCGGTTCTCCGACTCCGATATTCCTCGGATATTTCATCAGGTTGTTGAAGCATTTGATGGCATCATCAAAATTCCCCTTCAGCATCTGTTCAATTCCCTTGCCAATGTTTGTGCATTCGTACAGTCTTCTACCCTCAGTATAGAATTCCCAGGGAAAGAAATGTGTTTTCCGGAGAGTGTCCAAAGCTCGATCATATTCCTCAATATCGGTATAGAAATTTGCCACTCTTTCTGCTATCATATCGTTTGCTAAAAGTCTTTCAGGCATTTTTGCTATGAGGGTCAACCTCCGTTCGGTCAGACCCAGTTTTGCATAGAGCTTGTCGAGTTCATAGTAGAGTTTGTAATCGTTTGGGTCACATTCGATGGCAATTTCGTATTCATCTATTGCCATATCCGGTTCTTTCAGTAAACGCCAGTAAGCTCTCCCAAGATTTCGGTGAAGTTCCGAGAGTTCCTTTTCTTTTTTTGCCGCTTTTTCCCAGAGCTGAATCGCCTCCAAACCTCGATCCTGTGCACAGAGAAGATTACCCAGATAGTACAGGGGCTTGCCCTGTCGTGGAATCAATCGTTGTGCTTTTTTTAGAATCCTTTCGGACTCCACGCGATGCGGAAATACGAAGGAGGATTTCATTTCTCCACCAAGTTTGTAATAGTGCAGCGCTTTTCCGTCTTCACAAATTTTTTCGTAATAGTAGCCGAGATAATAGTGCAGGAGGGGATATATCTTCTTGGACCGCGAGTGGTCTTCAAAATATATTGTAAGTATCTGTATTCCTTCTTCATATAATCCAAACCGCGCATAGTCTGACGCAACCTCCAGGTAGGATTGGACTTCATCTCTCAGAATATTTTTCAGATCCCTTTTCTTCTCTACCGCATCTTTTTTGTTTTCAAGCGATTGAGCGACAAAGTATCCTTCGGCAAGGGCAAGGAAATTCAACGGATCTTCATTCAAGATACGATCGATATGTGCACGCGCTCTATCTAACCGACCATGCTTTCTCTGTGCACAGGCAAGCATTGCCTCTGCATCAAGATTTTCTGGATATATACGAAGTGATTTTTCAAGTAACCCTATGGCCCGGTCGTTGTTTCCCATACCTAGATACAAGCCTCCTAAGAGGTAAGAGCCTGCTGCGCTGTATCTCCGGCTTCGTGATAGGGTTTTCAACTCCTCCTCTGCTCTGTTAAAACGCTCCATGCTCATGTATACCACACCGAGAAAAAATCTGGCACTCTCATCTGAGCTGTTCCTCTCCAGTGCGAGATCGAGCTCGGAAAGAGCCCTATCAAAAAGTCCACGTCGGAGATTGAGTATTCCAAGGCTTCGGTGAGCCGGTGAATAATCGGGATCGTCTTTAAGGGCGTTCTCATAGCTGACCTCTGCAAGCCCTAGGTTACCTATTTTTTCATACTCGAGTCCGCATTTCCACTGCTCCTCAGCTTTGGTTGATCTTGGGGACGGTTCGATCTTTATATACCCCTTCACCTCGGGTTCAGTTTCATAGTCCTGACGATTGAACTCAGCAAGCAATTTCCCTCCGGCACTGGATAGGCGGAGTCTCGCTTTTTTACCGTTGTACTTCTTCCCCTGAATCGAGATATCGGTGCTTAATGGATGAGCAGGGTCGAGGTCTTTTTTCCTCTTCCAAATAATGTCGCTGCCCGAAAAAAGTGCTATCTCAGCATTTGGTTGCTTTGAAGTTACGAACACACCAACATGGATGCTGTTTTTTCCCTTTTGTCGGGAGAGAGAAAACGCTGCATTCTCATTTGCGAAAACAGGTGTTCCGAGTTTCCGAACCGGGTACCATATCTCTTTCCAGCTTTCCATGGAGTGGGGCGGAAGTATCTCCCATATACGCATCGTTCGCAGTCGACCGCTCTGCATCTCGGAGTAGGGTCCATCCTTTTCGGTCAGAAGTTCAGTCCAGATTTTGCCGTCATCGCTGTTGCCCCATGTGAAAAATTTACATCCCTGCGCTTCTGAGCGGTCAGCATAGTTGATAATGCCACGATCGAGATCGTGATTATACCAGGCAACGAAATCCAGTTTCGGATTCAAACTGAAGAGATCCTGCGCCGCCATATGGTTTCGATCCCAGCTTAGATCGACACCTTCATTGATGGGAAAATCCATGACATCGGTGAGCGTCATCACTTTCGTAGCCGTTGTAATAAACTCGAGTCCCGGGCTAGCAGGAGCAGCTGAATTAGCCCAGAACCAGAACCGGTTTGGGAGAGAGGTTCTGTTGAAAAGTCTGACTTCCGTCTCAAAGAAAGCCTCATCCTCGTAAAGGGTAATGCCAACGGACCATCTCATCCTGGAAACTCTCTCTAGGTCGCCGACAAAAACTGTTTTACTGCCATCGGGATTTTGTCTTATGTAATAGTCGATCGGCGAGGTGGTGGTTACGGTATGTCCATTGGGGAAATTCCACTCGATTCCACCGGAAACCCATGCACCGCGAATGCCGATGCGAGCGTATTTCAGAACATGGTTCCTGTACAGCGCCTCTTCCTCTGAGATTTTGTCGAAGACCGACAATAGATGTCCACCCAGTTCGGGTAGAATGATGAGCCTGAGATATGAGTTTTCGAGAAAAAGGGCCTTCCAAATCTTGTTTTCCTTCGTATTGGTCAGCCATTCCCGCATTGGGTAGGGATAGATGATCGAGCTTCCCGGATGAATGGGATTTTTCCTTTCCATAAGCAGGGGAGGATTCTTGTCTTCAGGACCCAGTCTATAGGTAGGTATTGAAAGGTCTTCCATCCATGCTTTCACCTTAGATTCGCTCCTACGGGACTTCCCTTGGTCGCCCTGTTTCATGCTCGGATTCCTCCGGTTGAAAAATATTTCTCTATAAACGTCTCTATGTATGTTTCTCCTTTAAACGGCCTTCCTTCCTCCGAATCTCCTGCAGTGCCCTGGCGTATTTCCTATCGTAGGTGGCGCATCCAACAGGCTGCTGTCTTATCAGGAATTCGATGCAGTTGTCGCACGTTGTGCACCAGTGTATTTCTTTTTCCTTCCCTAATTCCAGTTTCAAGGGCAACTCTGGATCTGCAAGAGATTGTCTTCCTATTGCTATCATATCGCATACACCATCACGTATATTCTTGTTCCCCCAGTACAGGAGGGAACTTTCATCCCGGTTCACAGCAAGAAATGTATTTTTTCCGTTTCGGAATACGGAATAGGCGGATCCGATAACGACCGTTTCAGGCTTGACTGCATCATGTATCGCTTTTTGAAAGGTGAAGTGCAGATATGCATGATCGGGAATATCTCTATCGGGCTGTGTGAGGGCGAGGGTTATTGAGGGACTTCCAGCTGACACAAGAATGTAATGTGCCCCTCGATCTTCGAGTCCCTTCGCCAGTTTACAAGGTTCGGATAGGTCTAAAACAGGTGTATCAGGACCGGCAGTACCCATACCGCCTGGAAAACCTTCCCACACCGATATTTTCGAACCGATGATAAAGTCGGGATCGTTTATCTCCCTGTTGATTCGTTCGTATACTTCAAAGGCAAATCTTGTTCTGTTTTCCCATGGACCTCCATACTTCCAATTTCTGTCGTTGTAGGGTCTGAGAAACTGGGAACCCAGATACCCGTGACACAGTTTGAAATCAATGCCATCCGCACCGCAATCATGCGCTATCTTTGCCGATGAGACAAACTTGTCAATAATTTCTTTTACATCTTCTTCACTGAGAAGGTCACCGCCGTATCCGGGGAGCGGTTTGACGCACACGCGTCTTGAAAAGTCTGGATCACTCAACTCACCCGAATGGGTTAGCTGAATTAAAAGCAGCGGCTTATCGTTTATCTTCCGCATCTCAGAGACAAATCTGGCGAGTTCCCCGAGATTATAGTCCATTCCGAGGAGCTGGTTTAACCGTCCCCTGCTTTCATCTATGACGCTGATAGCTTCCATAAAGATTATGCCAGCATTGCCCCGGAAATTCTTTTCGTAACGTGCATAGGTTAAATCGGTTGGGTTTCCATTTTTATCCCCATCGTTGCACTCCATAGAATTGAGGGCGATACGGTTAATAGCTGTATGGGTGCCGATTTTGATAGAACTGAAAAGCAGTTCCTTTTTGCTCATCTTCTCCTCTCTTTCAACCACCCATTTACTCTTATTGGGATCTCAAATTTGGGTCAGCATTATCATAGTATATACAGTATGCTTTTGTCAAAATGATTTAGAGCAGCATGAAACAGTTAAGATGTACAGTGCTAGAGAAGATCGAACAAATGAGCTTAAACGAGGAGGTGTGAATTCGTCAGACTTTTATTAGGAAAAAAATCAAAATTGTTGCTGAAGCACAGCTTTGGATGCATTATTTGGTTTTGCTTGCCTCACGCTTCCTCAATGCTCGAATAGAGAAGAATATGATAAGAAATATTATGAATAGTCCCAGTGAAATTAACCGTAACATACTTTTATCCTATCAGGTAACTACCCTTTTGTCAATATTCTTGACAGGGTAAACTGGCCGTTGCTATAATTGAGCTGCTGCCCGTAAGGGCAGCTGTTCTATATTGACTAGGAATGGATTGATCCGACACGGATATATGGTTGGAAGAGGGAAGCTGTGTATTCAAAGATTCTCGTAGCGCTTGACGGCTCCAAGTACTCTCTTGCAGGTGGTGATATCGCTCTTTCGCTTGCCCGAAAAACCGAGTCTGAGATCGTTGTTGCTCACTTTTATGATACTGGAATTCACAGCAGCCGTTTTCGTGAAATGGAACCGGCTCTTCCTCCACGATATGAAGAAGAGGGTTCGATAGAGCGTCTTCGTGAATCTCACAAAGAATTGATAGCACATGGACTCAAGTCACTCTCAAAAGGGTATGTGGAACAGTTCGTCAGGCTGGCAGAACGGAAAAAGGTACAGGTAAGCCCGATTGAGGTTGAAGGTCGAAACTATATAAAGATACTTCAGCTGGCAGGAGAACAGAAAATTGACCTGGTTGTGCTCGGTGCCTATGGTCTGGCAAACATAGGAAATGGTGTGATGGGTAGCACGGCACTGCGTGTTTTGCGCATGGCTAGCTGCGACATTCTTATTACACGAAGAAATTCGATGAAAGGGCCAGTACTCGTCGGCATTGATGGGAGCGATGAGTCTCTTGTTGCGCTTCGAAAAGGAATCAACTGGGTTAAAAAATTCGGGAATTCCTTTTACATTGCCGCTGTGTACGATCCCTATTTCCACACCCAGGTGTTCAAGACCATGTCGCAATCCTTCTCTCCGGAACGCCGAGAGGAAATCGGTCTTTCCAAGCAGGAAACACTCCACGACCAGATCATAGACGAGGGGCTTGGTAAGCTCTATCGCAATTTTTTGGATAGCGCCCTTGATCAATGTCGTGGCACCAATATAGAGGCAAAGGCGGATCTCCTCAAAGGAAAACCCTACAAAGCAATTGTCGATCATGCTGAACTTGTTGGGGCTGACTTAGTGGTCGTTGGTCGTTTCGGACATCATCGTGAGGACAGTGTGAGGATTGGTAGCAACTGTGAAGCTGTTGCGCGGCTTGCCGGGACAAACGTCCTGATCTCCGCGCCAGAAGTAGATTACGGACAGGCTGACGATAAACAAAGTTTGAAAAAATCAGTGGAGGAGAAATCCAGGTCGATTCCAGCGGTCTCGACCCTGACATGGGAGGATGAAGCACTGGCCCGTTTGCAGCATATTCCAGCTGTTGCCCGATCCATGGCCCGGGCAGGTATTGAAGAGTACGCCCGCTCAAAGGG
>CAYFYU010000082.1:6246-9430 GCA_964347455.1 uncultured Spirochaetota bacterium
AGAAAAATGGTAGCTCCGCTGTTGCCTGCCCCGACTTGCCCGTTTGCAGAACATCCCCGTTTTTGCACGCTCCATGGCGAGAACAGGTGTTGAAGAGTATGTTCGCTCCAAAGGAAGCGACAGGGTTACGCTCAAGGATTTTGAAGAAGTGGCTCGTAAAATGGGAATGGGGATTTAACCGGGTTGGGTATTCCTGTAATAGATTTAATCCATCAGGTTTCTACTATTTTATAAAATATGGGTGAATTTCCAAAAGCCGAATGTATAATACTGCGAAAAATAAAACCTCTGGCGCCAGCATTTCACCGACATATTGCCAGAAGTAAATTGCTCGGGAAAACGTGTAGTGCTGGAGAAACCATCCTTGTATATGAGATCGTCAGAACAGTACCCGAAGGAACGGTAACAGTTACCGAGGAGACCCTATTTCAATTTGAGTGATTACACAGTACAGGCCACTGAATTGTACCGTGAATATGCACCCGGGCGGGGTGTATGCGGTTTAAGCTTGACCGTCGGACAGGGGGAATGTTTCGCACTACTGGGGAGAAATGGTGCGGGGAAAAGCACCTTTCTCCGTCTCATTCTCGGGCTTGAGAAACCAGCCCGCGGTACACTCACAGTTCTCGGTTATGTGCCTGAAAAGGATTCGTGTAAAATGCTGAAAAAGGTTGGTGTGTCGCTCGAATCAAATGTTCTGTGGGAACAGCTTACCGGTATGGAGAATGCCTACTTCATCGCCCGAAGTTATCTGATTTACCGTACCGAGATAGAACGCCGGCTAAAAAACCTCTTTCAAATGTCGGACCTCCATGACCAGATGGAAGATAGAGTACAAACCTATTCATTTGGGATGCGAAAAAAGCTCGCCCTCATCATGGCACTCGCCCATGATCCTGAGCTGTTAATACTGGATGAGCCGACCATGGGAATTGATCCGCAGTTCAAAGTAAAATTAGCCGAGATCATAGGGATCCGAAAAAAAACTGGTCTTACGACAATAATTGCGGGGAATGATCCCGACTGGATCCAGGGTGTTGCATTGCGGGTAGCGTTTATGGATTCCGGTAAGATCGTTGCATCGGGTAGTGTTGAGCAACTCCTCACTGAGGTTTCAGTTTTACAGGAGCTCGAGTTGAAGCTCGAGGCTCCAGCTCATATTCCTCAGCTGGAACATCCGAAAATCCGCAGGTTTACACAAGACGGAGAATATGTAAATGCACTGGTGGAAGATGATCCTTCCCTCATTCCTGTGATTATGGAGTGGATTGTTGAAAAGGGTGGGGTCATTCAATCTCTCAAGGTGAAACGAAGCACTCTTCGTGACGCCTATCTGCTCAAAACGGGGCATAGACTGGAAGAATGAGACCGGCAAACCTTTTTCAGCTCGAGCTGGCAGTGAATTTCGCCAGCGTTCGAAACTTCATCATGAAACTGGGATTTACCATAGTTCTCGGGTTCCCTTTTATACTCTTTTCGATGCCTTTTCGTGTTCAGGTCGCAGGGCTTGTAATGATAGTGCTTTTCATCAGTTTTTTTGGAGCAGCCGTCGCATTTGTAAGGAGAAGAAAAGATGGTGTCATGGAGCGTCTGAAGCTTCTTCCAATTGCACGCTGGAAAATAGTGTCGGATTTTCTACTCTCAACCACGGCAGCCGATATCATCCAGCTCTTCCCCCTGATCCTCCTTTTCATACTCGTGTATGGTAGTGGATTCGGATTGGGGGCACTTGTTTCGGTTTTCGGGATATTTTTCTTTACAGTGATCTTTTTTAATCTGCTTGGAGTACTACTCGGCTGGGCCATGCGGCGCAATCCTGAGGTTCAACTCATCGGAGCACTTACAACTGCTATAATAGCATTTCTTTCAGGAATACTCCCCGTTCCGATTCGACTCAGGATGGTGGTCGATACAGTCAGTCGTTTAAGCCCCCTCAATCATCTTTCACTAACCCTCGCTCGTATAGGGAACGGGACACTCTTACCAGACAATCTACAGATAGTACTATGGAGCATCTTTTTAGTTTTGATAGTATCCTGTTTTATTATTCGTGTATCTGACTGGAAATAATTATATATTCAAAAATTTCTACATTTTGATAAAATGTAACTTAATCACCAGAAAGCAATTAGGAAATCGGAAGGAGGAGGCGATGAACCCATTAACCAAAACCTATGTTTCGATTGGATTGATGCTTATAGCAATGTTTGAATTCTGGTCAGCAATGGAGGTGTTTGGAAAGAAGCCACCCTCACCAAAGTCTAAGGTTTTCCTGCGGTTGCATCGTATCTTTGGTTACTTCTTTCTCGTTTACTGGGTATGGATATCATGGGTATGTTTCAATCTTATGTCGCGATTGGCTGAAGCTGGTGAACCCTTGAACAATCGGGGATTACTTCATGGTGCGCTGGCAATTGCATTATTTATGATTCTGATATTTAAAATATTCTTTGTACGTTCCTACCGACAGTATCGACCTGCAGTTCCTGCCATGGGAATTATTTTGGTTGGTGGCACGTTTGTTGTGTGGGGAATAGCTGGGCTTATGTTTATCATTCTTCTTTAGTGAAAGGGGAGTGGAAAAAGAACCTCTGAATAATAATAGATTGGCGATGGTCTCGTAGATTAGTTGTCCCTTTTGCCAAACCTGCGTGGAAAGAAAAAAAAGAAAAGGTAAAACATTACTCCCCACAGCACTGAAGCAAAACTTACAGCTCCTATCTGCCAGCCACTTGGTTTTGGAATATCGTCGAGCCCCAGGAAATAGGCATCCTGGGGAACCGAGTCCTGAAACTGTTCGTAAAAGATTTCACGAATTCGGTACGAAAAGGGTTGATCGTCAAAAGGCCGGATTTTTCCAAGGAATCTATTTAAGCTCTCCCATTCATCGGTTACCGTTTCATAAGTTCTTGCGACGAGATGCAAACCATAGGGTTCGATGATAAAATAGGTGTAGTTCAGGCCATAGCGTTGATAAACGAATGCTTTTTCAAAGTTTGCACTACCTGATACCGATACAAAGGTGGCTCTTCCAATATGGGCTCTTTCAAGTTCAACTGGATTAGTGATTTCAACTGGTCGGATATCACTGAAATCGTACCGAAGCTCTGGAATCTGGATAACTATCATACTTCCGACGAAGAGGAGAGTGACACACTTCAACACCCAGAGCCCCGGCGAAGTG
>CAYFYU010000082.1:9440-18881 GCA_964347455.1 uncultured Spirochaetota bacterium
TGCTGAGCACCAGTGGTCTGTCAGTCATAAATTGCACCGAGTATAATGAGGACTACAATAAAGAGGATGCTGAATAGTGCGGCACCGATCCATATCCAGGCGATTCGAACAGACCATTTGCTGTCTTCGGATGGTTTGCGGAGGGGATAAACGCTGAGGTCGGTTTTCCAGTTTTCATTTGCCAGATCGCTTTCTAAATCCGCAAGCTGAGCGAATGGCTCGGATTTGGGGCTCTTTTTTTTGTGGCGCCTTTTTTTCGTGGTAGTTTTTTTAATGGTTTTTTTCTCATCACCCATAAGCAAAGCCTCCACAACCTTAAAAGGGTTTCCCTTCTTCCAAGTGCGCGATTACTTCAGCTGCTTGTTCCTCGTTCAATTTTGTGCCTAGTATGATCATTTTTCTCACAACCCGATCCCAGTCATCCTTTGGGTAGTTTCTCACCCTCTCCAGGGTGTGGCACTGGGTACAGCGCTCGTTTATTAATGACGCTGTCCCCACAGGTTCGGGAGGAACAGCGGTCAGTTTTTCGAGCTCTTCGGGAGTGACGTCGACCATGAGAACCGGAGCACGTTCCTCAGGGATGTATATACTGTCGTAGTGAGAAATACGGTTGACAAATCGAGGTCTTGAAGCCTCGCGTACATATCCACCGAGCATGACGGTGAGAAATGAAAGTATACCAATGTATATAAAAACAGCACGACCAGATCCCTTACGGTACTGTATCATATGCCTGACAAAGAAACCGCTTCCAACTGCAATAACGAGCTCTACCCAGAAAAAGGTCCATGTCATTACCATACCCATGGCAAGGTAGAACATGATAAAGAATGCTGCGATCATGTATACCATGATTCTTGGAAGTGAGAAAGGCGTCTCGCTATTCTTCCCCACATGATTGTAATAGGTGAGTGAACCTCCAATCATCGCAGCAACACAGCCATGCTTAATCCACCACATATCGATTCCACCGATTAAAATATCGCCCCTACCGACCATGAGGTTCAAATATGCCTCATTTGCCTCTATTTTGAGGACGTGAGCGTAAAAGTAGCCGATGATGGGAAGAGAGAGAAAAGCCGTGAATGCTATGTAAAATGAAAGTTTTCCGCAATCCTCGTAGTAATCGATTTTGTTTCGATCTCTCGTCAATGAGAGCCGAATCCCGCACCACATTGCAAGGAAGAATCCGGCATAGGAAATGTTGGCGAAGGTGCGGTGGAATTGTAGCATTAAAAATGAAGGGTTGTAGAAGGCGGTTTTATCCCACCCTAGTAGTCCGCCTGATAGGGTGGCTTCTCCCTCGGCAAATCCTGGGGTGAGCATAAATGCACCGATTCCATTTATGATATAAATCTGGAGAAAGAAAAGTGGGATCAAAAGTGACCCTAAAAAGATGTGCATTTTTTTATGCCCCCAGAGCTTATCCCAGAAGAAGTAGTGGAATGTAACTGTGGTGGCCAGGAGGAGAAACAATATTTCTTCGATGATCAGCGTCCAGAAATGGTGAACGAATATCTGCTCCCAGAATTGAGGGTACAGTCCGGAAAGAGCGAAGACCAAACCGATGGCATTGATCGTACCGACGTTATAGATGCAGACATGGAAGAGCTGGGCACGTTTGGCGAATAGATCGTAAGCACGAATTCTCTTTTTATACGCCAGAATTTGCGCAACAGTCACTACAAAGGCAAGACCAATGGACAGAGCACCGACAGAGGTATGAAAGAGGCCAAAAAAGCCGATAACCCATTTTGCGCTGAATAGGGGTACTTCAATGTGCATCTGGATACTTCTCCTTTAGCCAGCGGATAATGCGCTCGGTTTCTTCGTCGCTTAGGACGACCTCAGGGCGTTCTCTCTCGATTTTTACACGAAGTTCCCAGTCTCTGGCTTCATACCGTTTCAGAAATTTTGGATTCATGTGGTGGCATTCCACGCAGTTATCGTAAACAAGAAAGCGATCGAGATCCCGCTGTTTTGCCTCTGGTTTGTTCAGCTCCTCGTAAACCGAATAAGGATTCCTCGAACGTTCCCTTACGAATCCGCCGAGTGCGAAAGCGAAGAAAGCGGCCATCCCGGCGACAAATATTGCGAATGGCCAGAATCTAATGGTAATTTCCTTTCCCTTCCAGCGCATCATCCAGATAAAAATGATGAAGCCGAGCATGAGAACAGTATAGAAAGACCTCCAAACAATTGTGCCTCCTGGTAGCCAGGTTAGTGGAGGATGGTAATAGAGCAGAATATAAAAGCTTAATAGAACGACCGTTACGATTAGCAACATAAACAGTTTTTGCCTGTGCCTGACAAACAGATATATGCCTCCAATGGTGAGAAACGTCACGATCATTGAGAGCTTGATGACGAAGTAGATCATAGCATGTCCGCCCATGATCGCGTGAAAGATGACTGGTGATTCCTGTTGAAAAATCTTTGCATAGCCCCAACCGATAAAGGGCATGACGAAGAATGTGAGAAAACCAAGTGTGAAAGTAAAATCCGATGCCCAACCATAGTACTTCTTCTCCTTCTCATCCTTCTTGAGAAGGAAAAATAGGGCATAAACGCCCCCGGCAAGCATCATTGTATAACTGATGTTTCCAAAAAATCGATGAATAAAGAGATATGGGAAGCTTGGGTTTAGCAGTGCTCTGAGTGACCAACCAACAGGTTCATTTACACCTGGAAAGACCACGCTCGGTGTAGACATGTAGGCGCCAACCATGTCCCATATGAGCTGGATGAGGAGACTGAACAATGCCGCCAGACAGCCGTAAAATATGTGCAGCCTTTTTCGGTTCATCATTCGGTCCCAGGGCAGATAATAGAGGAAGAAGAGAAAGACTACTTCAATGGTAAAGAAAACAAACTGAAGGATCAGAGGTACGAAAAACAGATTCGCCCATCGTGCCCAAAATTCCGGGTAAAGGCCAATAATAAACATCGGAATACCGGTACCGAGTGCGGCTCCAGGTGAGAACAGAATCATCGAGAAGTATACGAGACTCTTGGCAAGACGATCGAATCGCAGATCCTTCCTGCGCAGGCCTATGGTTTCAAAGATTGGCGCAAGGAACATAAAAGCGGTTATAATCGTCGCAATTGGTATGTGGGAATAAGTTACCTCCTCCATCCATATTGAGCGGGGAAAAATTGGAGTTTTAATAACGGGAAGATCCATTGGGAATACCAGTCTCTACCGTTAATTAAAATGGAATAACCTGAGGTAAAAGCTCCCGTTGATTACATTTAAAGTTTCATTATACTAACCGCCACAAATCTACATGTCAAGAATTTTTATGTGAAGAGAATTCACAATTGATTCTTCCTTTATTTAATAGTAAATTACTCTGTCAAATATTTCATTTGTACTCTACGTAATAATGAGGAGAAGATTGATGAAAGTAAAAGTTGACGAAGATCTCTGCGTTGGAACAGCCAACTGTGTACAGGATTGCCCAACGGTGTTCGAGCTGGTAAACGGTATCTCCCACGTTAAGGTAGCCGAAGTTCCTGCAGGGGAAGAGGATAACGTACAACAGGCAGTCGACGATTGTCCGGTCAGTGCCATCGAAATCATCGAGGGTTAGAAAGTCTGTACAGGTATTTCCCCCTTTGTCTCAGCTTAAAATCATGACCTGTTGAGTGTTCTAGAACCTCGTTGATATTGTGACGATCGCACATCCTGTAGTGCAAACGCGCTTCCATACGGCTGTAGCCACCTTTTTCTTTTCTTTCAACAATCCTTTTTCTTAGAAATCGTTTATGGGAGGCGATAAATATTTTCTTATCGAAGTATAAGGAGAGTCTTTCCCACGGGCTTTTATTAAGCAGGAGGAAGTTGCCTTCGATAAGATAGAGAGTATTTCGATTCTCGATAAGAATACCATTATCGATAGGATCATGAGTGCATCGAGAATAGAGAGGCCAGTAGAAATTTTTACCTGATTTCAGTTTCTTCAGGAATAGAAGAAGCTTCGCCGTGTCGTATGTTTCTTTTGCTCCTTTGATCGATATAAGAGAAATCGATTTCTTATTTAGAAGCACTGTTTTTTGCCGCAGCTTCTCATTTTTCATGTGAAAACCATCAAGGGGAAGAACAACAGACCTTATATTATATTCTTCAAAGAACTGCTGTAAAACAGCGGTGATCGAGCTTTTCCCACATCCTGGAGGCCCTGAAATGGCGGTACAAAAGGGCCTCGAAGAGGAATGACGAAATTGGTCAGACAGCTTGTCTGCAAGCGGACGGAGGGCGGTATCAACTGTATCGATTGTAAAATACACAGTTTTACTTACTTCAGATTCGGTAATAGCAAAGGGAACAAATTTGTTTCTTCGCTTTATGATCCTTTGTGTACTCATAAATAATTCCCAAAAAACAAGTACAAATTATATATACACGACGTCGCAGAAAAAACTTGTTTAAGGTCTTCCGAAAAAACACATTAATAATAAGTTACGTGTTAATATTTGAACAACTAGATAATGAGCTCTCTAAAAAATTATTTGTGGGAGAAGTAACACTAAGCTACTGAGATATGTGCGTATGAATGGAACAGTACAAAATATCAGGGATGTGGTAGATTATCTTCATGATGGTTTATATATAGTTGACCTGGAAAAAAAAATCCTGTTCTGGAATAAATCGGCTGAAACAATGACAGGTTTCATGGCTGATGAGGTTGTTGGAAGCCGTTGTAATGATAATGTCTTGACCCATATAGACGAGAGGGGAAATACACTCTGCGAGGGGATGTGCCCGC
The DNA here is from genome assembly GCA_964347455.1 of uncultured Spirochaetota bacterium. Lineage (GTDB taxonomy): Bacteria > Spirochaetota > B62-G9 > B62-G9 > DRHN01 > JAGLSF01. Next base: position 14,210 of record CAYFYU010000082.1, read on the forward strand.
TTGCCAAAACAATGGTCGATGGAAAGGTGCGAGAGTCAGAGCTCTTTCTTCATCACAAAAGGGGCCATCGTATACGCGTTTCAGTGCGAACGGTGCCGAACCGGGACCCGGACGATACGATTGTTGGAGGAATAGAGCTATTTACCGACCTCAGTTCTAATGATGCGATTATGTTAAAGATGAAAGAGCTTGAAAAGCTTGCAATGCTGGACAATTTAACTAAAATCGCCAATAGAAATTACATTGAGATGGAGTTTAATAAAAGATTTCACGAGTTGAGACGGCACAACAATCCATTTGGAATTTTGTTTATGGATATCGATAATTTTAAAAGCGTCAATGATTCTTTCGGACATCCTATTGGCGATTTAATACTTCAGGCAGTTGCAAATACTTTGACGGCAAATACAAGACCCTACGATCTTTTTGGACGATGGGGGGGTGAGGAATTTGTTGGTATTTTCCCCGGAGTTGATAAAACGAATTTAAAAGAACTTGGCGAAAGATTTCGAATGTTGGTTGAAAGTTCTTACGTATTGAATGGAAATAATACTATCCATGTTACTATTTCCACGGGAGGTACACTAGGGGTTAAAAACGATACGATCGAATCAATTATAGAAAGAGCAGATCAGGCTCTGTATGCAAGTAAATCGGCAGGTCGGAACCGTGTTACTTTGAAGTTCTTGACATAAAACCATTTATTTGTATACTTAAAACATAAAATTGAAGGGAGATATAATTATAAAAAAGTCGGAAGACAAACGAAGATTATTCGAAAATTTTTTTAAGGCGTACAGAAAGAGTCTCAAACCCCCTGAAACTGAAGAGTTCGTAAATCAATATCTCAATAGGCCTACAGCATATCTCGTGGCGCAATTTTTTCATAAATTAAAAGCAAGCCCGCACCTTGTGACTGTAATATCCATGGGATTTGGTATTTCATCGGGATTCTTCTTTGCCCGTGGCACTTATGCTTCTGTCATAACAGGCGGTATTCTGCTCGAATTGATGATCATTTTTGACTGCGCCGATGGACAGCTTGCACGGCTTATTGACACGAGTTCAAAAATAGGCAAGACCCTTGACGGACTGGCCGACATGTGCACGCATTTTTCAATATTCTACGGCGTTGCCTTTGCACTTTACATGAAAACGGGTAGCTTTTTCCCCTTTTTTCTTGCCGTTTTATCGCAGCTTTCCCTATATCTTCATATCGCTCTCTACGATCATTTCAAAAACGTATTTATCAGTGTAACCAGGCCTGATTATGGAGATAAACTCGAGAGCATTGATGAATTAGGAAAGAGAATCCGTGATTTCGATCCTAATGGAAGTCAGTTTCAGCTCAAGGTTCTAAAGCTTTACTATAAGTTCTACAAGCTGGAGTCGATTGTTGTTTCGATAGGTTATCCACCTTTTACGATGAATTTTTATGAACTGTACCCGCATCCTGAGAAAATCGATCCCTATACAAGAGAGCAATTTTATCGTGAAATGCGGTTTTCAACGAAACTCTGGTCAATGATAGGAGATACCATTCACCTGAGCGTTTTCGTTGTCTGCGGTGTCATAAATAGAATTGACCTCATATTTCCAATCATACTTATCTATACCAATTTTATGATGTTCATAGCACTTTTATTCCAGCGCGTCAAATTTCGAAAAATCGGTCTGGAGCGGGAAATTCTGTGGCAGGAGAGGTTCGACTGAACTAGCAGAGCTTACCCTTTCTTTTTCTTCAGTGCTTCAACTTCTTTTATTAAATCATCAACCTTCTTATTGAGCTCCTTCACTCTTTCAAGGTTCGGATTTACCATATTCATAATCTTTTCTGATACGGTCTTACCGGTTTCCTCGAGTTTTTCCAGTGCTCTGGAAATGAAGAAATCACGCTCTTCCTCACTTACTTCACCTTTTGTCTTGAGCTCGTTGAAAACTTTTTCCAGATCCTCTTTCGTAAGTTTAGTCATACCAATACCGGCATGGAAGAGGTCTTTCAGTATATCTTTCATGGCACACCTCCATAATCCAATATTGTTATTTTAAATGAGTATCGGCAACAATTATCGTGTTATAGCCTGTGCAACCAGGTCTCCAACCTCAGAGGTTGTAAAGCCCATTGAGCCTGCAGACATACCCTTCATCTCACCAAGAGCTGCAATAATGGCTTTTTCTAATGAGCTTGATGCTTCTTCCTCACCGAGAATATCGAGCATCATCTGTGCTGCTGAGATTGCGGCTAGGGGATTTATCTTATTTTTTCCCGTATATTTTGGTGCGGAACCTCCAATAGGTTCGAACATCGAAACGCCTTCTGGATTTATGTTGCCACCTGCAGCAATGCCCATTCCACCCTGAACCATAGCTCCAAGATCGGTGATAATGTCGCCGAACATATTGGTGGTAACAATAACATCAAACCACTCAGGATTCTTCACCATCCACATGGTGATCGCATCGACGTGCGCATAATCGGCCTGTATATCGGGATACTCAGAGGCAACTTCATGAAAGACCCGGTCCCAGAGATCATGAGCATAGGTAAGGACATTCGTTTTTGCACAGAGGGTCAATTTATTGTTTTTGTTTCTCTTTTTGGTGAACTCAAAAGCATAACGTATGCAGCGTTCAACTCCCTTTCTTGTATTAATCATCTCTTGAATAGCAACTTCGTCCGGCGTTCCTTTCTTTAGAAATCCTCCGATTCCTGCATAGAGACCCTCTGTATTTTCCCTGACGACCACAAAATCGATATCCTCTGGTTTTTTATTTGCGAGCGGTGTTTCGACATTTGGATAGAGTTTCACAGGTCTCAGATTTATATACTGGTCGAGAGAGAACCGCAGGTTCAGAAGTATACCTTTTTCAAGAATGCCAGGTTTTACATCGGGATGGCCGATTGCTCCGAGATATATGGCGTTGTAGTCTCGCAATACATCGATATCCGAATCCGGAATAGTCTCTCCGGTACGAAGATATCGATCACCACCGTAATCAAATTCTCTGAATTCGAATTCAAGTGAATAGATTGAAGCGATCCTCTCCAGTGCTTTGAGACCCTCTGCAACAACCTCCGGTCCTGTTCCATCACCGGGAATTACGGCAACTTTATACATTACTCTTTACCTCCCAGCTCCTGTTTTATTCTATTTATCAATCCACCTGCTTGTATGATACGCTGCATGAAAGGCGGAAATGGTTCAGACTGGTAAACCGATCCGTCAGTCATGTTCTTTATCGTGCCTTCTTGGAAGTTGACCTCGATCGTATCGCCCGGTTTGATTTTCGCAGTAGCTTCCTTGAGTTCGAGAATGGGAAGGCCGATGTTTATCGCATTTCTGTAAAAAATTCGTGCGAATGATGATGCTACAACACAGGCAATCCCGCATGCCATGATGGCAAGCGGTGCATGTTCCCGTGACGATCCGCATCCGAAGTTTTCGCCTGCAACAACGATGTCGCCATCACGTACGTTTCTCGTAAAATCCCTGTCAATATCTTCCATACAGTGTGCGGCAAGCTCAGCAGAATCCTGAGTGTTCAGGTATCGAGCTGGAATAATAACATCGGTGTCGATATTGTCACCAAATAGAAAAACCTTGCCCTCAAAGATGAGTTTCGGTGTCTTGTCCATATTTTTTCCCCCATTCGTTAACTCTCTCCCCAACAAGACATCATTATCATGAACCGGAAGAGTCGGGTCTTTTTATCTTGAGAATATTAGCTCACAACATCTAAGGGGGAAGCTATCTTTCCTGCAACAGCAGATGCTGCAGCCACTGCGGGTGATGCAAGATATATCTCGCTTGAACGGTGGCCCATTCGACCGACGAAATTTCGATTCGTGGTCGAGACTGCCCTTTCCCCCTGTGCAAGAATCCCCATATGACCACCGAGACAGGGACCGCATGTCGGTGTTGAGACTGCACCACCAGCTTCGACAAGTGTTTCGATCAAACCTTCCCGCAGGGCATCAAGATAGATTTTTTGCGTGGCGGGAAAAATAAGAAGACGAACACCATTTCTCACCCTTCTTCCCTTCAGAATTTCAGCTGCTACTCTGAGATCTTCCAACCTCCCGTTGGTACAGGAACCAATAACAACTTGATCAATAGGTATCTCTTCTATCTCCGAGATGTTTCGAGAGTTTTCTGGGAGGTGAGGAAAGGCGACCTGTGGTTCAATATCTGAGAGGACATATTCGTATTCTTTGGCCCACCGTGCGTCGGCGTCGCCTGTATAAACGCTGTATTTGTCTCTTCTCCTTCCCTCCTTTTGACCCTCTTTCACATATGCCTTCGTTTTTTCATCCACAGGAAAAATTCCGTTTTTTGCTCCCGCTTCAATTGCCATGTTTGCGATGGTGAAACGATTGTCCATAGACAGATTTGCTATACCTTCTCCCGTAAAATCCATGGCCATATAGCGAGCTCCATCTACACCGATATCTCCGATAATTTTCAAAATGATGTCCTTACCGCTTACCCATCGGCTCAACTTTCCCTTAAGGATGAATCTGATCGATTCAGGAACCTTGAGCCACACCTTACCCGTTGCCATAGCGCACGCCAGATCGGTGCTCCCGACGCCGGTAGAAAAGGCGCCCAGTGCACCATATGTACAGGTATGGGAATCTGCACCGACGACGAGGTCTCCTGGAATGATGAGT
>CAYFYU010000083.1:0-17301 GCA_964347455.1 uncultured Spirochaetota bacterium
AGGACGTTCCGCCCACTGACGTGGATGTACCAGTTACTGAGGAGGCGAAACCCTCCAAAACGAAAAAAGTGAAGGCATCTGCTAAGCAAGTAGTAAAGGATGCCAATGCTGCAAAGCAAAAGGAAAAGCCGAAAAGCAAGAGAAAGGGTAAATCTGAGGCTAAGAACTCGGATAAAAAAGGAAAAAAGATAGAAAGTTAAGCTTTATGGAATTGAAAGTCCTCATCAGAGGGCTGAAAGTCACCGAAAGGTTGAGGAGGATGAAAAGTGGCGGTTAATGCGCAGGAAGTCAGGCTTTTAAGAGAGAAAACCGGAGCAGGTATTATGGACTGTAAGAAAGCGCTTGTTGAGAATGGAGGAGATTTCGATAAGGCTATTAAGTATTTAAGGGAAAAGGGCCTTGCAGATGCGAAAAAGAGGAGCGGACGGGAGGCACGAGATGGGCGGATAACCGTCTGTTCTTCTGAAGATGGAAATTCGATTCTCATGATCGAAGTGAACTGTGAGACCGATTTCGTTTCCAGAACAAAAGATTATGCAGATTTTGTCGACAATATTGCAAGAGCACTATTAGAAAAAAACGTAGGCGATATTGCAAATGTACCTGCCCAGATTCAGGATAGCGTGAAAAATGCCATATCTACCTTTGGAGAGAACATAATTCTCAGAAGGATAGCATTATTTGTCAAGGCGGACAAAGAGAAAAATGATTTCAGCTTCTATATCCACATGGATGGAAAAGTCGGAGTAATTATGGAATACCTCTTCGATACGGCGGAGCTTGCCGGGAAGGGTGAAGTACGAGAGTTTCAGAAAAATGTTGCCCTACAGGTTGCTTCCATGGATCCTCTGAGTGTATCGAGAGAAGATTTTCCCAAAGAGTTACTCGAGGAACAGAAGGAAATTTTTCTGACTCAGGCAAGGGAGAGTGGTAAACCTGAACATATTCTTGATAAGATTGTAACTGGTAAAATGGCGAAATTTTTTACTGATTCATGCCTTCTTGAACAGAAATATGTGAAAGATGATAAATTAAGCATAAAGAAATATTTACAGTATACCGAGGAAAAGGTCGGTGGACATATTGAGATAACCCGATTTGTTCGTTTCAAACTCGGAGAGGAATAGCGTGGGTAAATATAAAAGAATACTCCTAAAGCTCAGTGGTGAGGTTATCGAGGGTGAAAAGGATACTTTCCACCTCGAAACAGTGGAACGAATAGCTGATGAAATAAAAAAGATTCATGTGCTGGGAGTGGAAATCGGAATTGTAATCGGAGGAGGCAATATTATAAGGGGAGCTACTCTTGCACGCCATGGACTTAATCGAACACAATCTGATTATATGGGCATGCTTGCCACGATTATCAACAGTATACTTCTTGCAGAGATATTACTTTCCAAAGGAGTCAATGTCGTTTTACAATCGGCACTTGCGATTAATACAGTGGCACAAAGTATAGATCTATCGAAAACTAGAGAATATCTGAATGAGAAGAGGATAATTCTTTTTGGCGGTGGTACAGGGAATCCATATTTTACTACCGATACTGCTGCCGCACTCAGGGCCTGTGAAATTAATGCAGATGTTCTCCTGAAGGCAACAAAGGTCGATGGTGTCTATGACAGAGATCCTGAATTAGACGGAGAGGGTACCTTTTATAAAACCCTGAATTACGATGATCTACTACAAAGGCAGCTTAAAGTGATGGACATGGCGGCGGTCTCAATGTGCCGGGATTGGCATATCCCGATTGTTATATTCAACATTCGTAGGAACGGAGCTCTTGTTCAGATCACAAAAGGAGAAAATATAGGAACGTTAATAGCACCGTAGGTCCTGATAAGGAACGTGATGATATTCTCAATGATTGACAATTGCTACATTCAGAATCCTAAAGGAGTACGTTATGCATGAAGAGATCAAAAATAGAATTAAAGCTCGAATGGACAAAACGGTTGAAAATTTGATAGAGGAGTTCAAGAAGATACGATCGGGAAGGGCGAATGCTGGACTTGTTGAAGGATTATTGGTTGATTACTATGGTAATAAAACCCCACTAAAACAACTTGCGAGTATCTCCGTCCCTGAGCCTAGGCTTATTGTAATACAGCCGTGGGATAAGGGTTCATTGCAGGAGATAGAGAAGGCTTTTCACAAATCTGATCTGATGTTGAGTCCAAATAATGACGGTAAGGTTATCAGAATTTCAGTTCCAGCATTGACAGAGGAGAGGAGAAAAGAACTTGTGAAAGTTGCCAAAGGAAAGACTGAGGATGCAAGAGTTGCAATAAGAAATATTCGAAGGGATGGTAATGAAGAGGTAAAAGCTGCGGAGAAAGAAGGACATGTGAGTGAAGACGACTCAAAAAAGACGATGGAGGATATTCAGAAGATAACTGATAATTACATCAGTAAGATAAATAGTTTGTTCGAGGGAAAAGATGCCGAGATAATGGAAGTTTAAATGAATAAAATCGATAGAAGTATAGAGAAATCAGAGAAAATATCCGGCAAGCAGCATAATGAAGGCAAGATCCCTCAGCACATTGCAATCGTAATGGACGGTAACGGTCGATGGGCACGTCAGAGAAAACTCCCGAGAACTAAAGGACACATTGCGGGTGCGAAGAGGGTTAAAGAAATTGCGAGAAAATGTATCGAGATTGGGGTGCGATATCTTACTATATACGCTTTTTCAAAAGAAAACTGGCAAAGACCTAAAACCGAAATTGATGGGATAATGAAACTGACAGAGTATTTTTTTCGCCAGGAGTTCAAATCGCTGAGAGATGAGGGGGTTTTTTTTGTTCATCTGGGTGACCGGAACGGCCTGCCAAAATCGGTCATTAAGATTCTTGATGGGATTGAGAGGGACAACACCGATAAGCGGGTATTGACATTGAGTATCGCCTTCAATTACAGTGGCAGGGCAGAAATAACGCGAGCTTTTCAAGAATTATACAATGACGTTTCAAGCGGCATAATCGAGCCTTCGATGATCGATGAAGCTCTCATTGGTCAATATCTCTATACGAGAGACATTCCCGATCCTGATCTCTTAATCAGAACTGGTGGAGAAATGCGGATCAGCAACTTTCTGATCTGGCAGGTTGCTTATTCCGAAATATGGGTAACCGATGTGCTCTGGCCAGATTTTAGTGGGGAGATACTGCAGAGAGCCATCAACGATTACAGAACGAGAGAACGACGTTTCGGAGGTGTGTAAACACAGTTGTTTGTACGTTAAACTATTGGCTACAAAATGCGTAAGCGTATACTACTTTCGATTCTCTTCATTCCAATTATCGCCTATATAACTTATGCTGATCATTTTAAGGGTATTCTGTTCTACCTGTTTATTGCACTTCTGTCATATCTGGTATCTTATGAAGTATACGGATTGCTTGGACGAATTGTGGACTTTGGGGAGGGGAAAAGGACGGTAACCTGGTTTGTTCTCCCTCCTGTTATCCTGAATACCTCGTTATATATAATTTTCTTTCTCAACGGTTTTGACCGTGCTATTTTATATATTGTCGGTATTACGATTGTTGCACTGTATAGCGGTGCCTGCATACGTTACGGTAGAAATATTGGTAATCGGTATTTCCTTTTGTTCTTTTTCAGCTACATTTATAGCGGTTGTTTTCCACTCATGCTCCTGATGTTGAAACAGGAGCAGAAAGGGTTCATTCTCATCTATTTTCTTTTTATACTTGCATGGATGAACGATACGGCTGCTTATTTTATCGGTACCTTTTTCGGGAAGAGGAAGGGCATAATCAAGCAAAGCCCGAATAAAAGCCTTGAGGGCTATATAGGAGCGTTTGTTATTACTGTCATCGTCGCGGATCTTTTTAAATGGATAGTAAGAGAAGGATTCTCACCAAATTTTGCAGAGACAACTTTTCTGGGGATATTAGTGGCAATAACTGCCCCTTTGGGTGATCTGGGAGAATCTATGCTCAAGAGGAGAGCAAAGGTTAAAGATTCTTCAAATATTTTACCTGGCCTGGGTGGAATTCTCGATGTTTTCGATAGCGTACTGCTCAGTATACCGGTTTATTTTACTGCGGTACGTCTAATGATTCGCTAGTTAATCCGTGGTGTTGAATAAAAGGGAAGTGCTGAATCATATATCTTTACACTTTCAAAGAGGAGATAAAACAAGGAAAAAATGGGCACAACTATTCTGTTAGGTATAATATCCATTGGGATTTTGATTTTTATTCATGAGTTTGGGCATTTAATTGCCGCTCGTCTCTCAGGAATTCGGGTTGAAGTGTTCTCAATAGGATGGGGTAAGGGAATCTTTTCCTTTTATTGGAAGGATACAAAAATACAGATCGGCTGGATTCCCTTTGGTGGGTACTGTAAAATGGCAGGTGATTCACCAAGAGATACACTAAAGGGGACCTCCGATGAATATTATTCAAGTCCACCATATAAGAGAATATTCGTTGCGCTCAGTGGTCCTCTATTTAACTATATTTTTGCAGTTCTTCTCTTTGTCCTCATAGTTATGATAGGCTATGAAATTAAGACCTTTTCCAACAGGATAATACTTGCGCAGGGAGACGAAAGCATAATTATCGATGGAAGCACGCCTGCACAAAAGGCGGGCTTACAAGATGGGGATATCATTCTCGAAATAGAGGGTAAAAAGACCACAAACTGGGATGATATTACAGAAAATATTGTGCGAAATGCCCTGAAACCCATTGACCTCACCGTCCTTCGTGAGAATGAGATTATCTCTATCACTGCAATTCCACAACTGGATAAAGAGACAGGAAGGGGGTTGATAGGAATACATCCCTGGGTTGAACCTGTTATTGGAGAGATATCATCCGGTGAACCAGCCGATAGGGCAGGATTGCAGGTGGGAGACAGGATAGTAAGCATCGATGGGAATCCCATAAACAATCACGTTGATTTTTATGATGCAATTGAAGGTAAATCCTGGCAGAATGTTACAGTAGTTTTTGAGCGGGAAGGGATACGTAATACGGTCACTCTTATGCCTCAAAAGGAGGATGATAATGATTCTGCTGGACTCTTCTTCGAAATGTTGTCCTATCGTTCGGAAAGTTATCCGGTGCACATTGCAATTGGGAAGGGTTTCTTAAAATCATCTGAAGCGGTTCGTGATACCCTGCGGGGTATAGGATTCGTATTCAGCGGAAAAATACGGGCAAGATCAGCTGTCGCAGGTCCCGCAAAACTGATATACCTATCTGGTGTTATAGCCCGGGAGGGTTTCACCTATTTCCTCCAGGTGATGAGCTACATCAGTATTGCCTTCTTCATTATAAATCTTGTTCCCTTTCCAGCCCTTGATGGTAGCCACATCGCAATTTCACTGGTTCAGGTTGTAACTCGAAGGAAGCCGAACCTAGAGATCATCTATCGGATACAGACATTTGGATTTATATTCTTGATCTTAGTCCTCATTTTGGTAACCATGAATGATATTCGCAGTTTTTTTTGAAAGGTAAATATAAATCATTTGGAGTGCTCAATTCATGAAGGCAAGGACACTGTTTTACAGCGTGATATGGATAATACTATTTAAAGCGTTGCTTTTCGCCAATCAACACTCTGCTCCCTTTTCAACTGGCGAAAAGATCCGTTATTCGGTTCATGCGGCCGGATTCTACATGGGGACACAAACACTTGAGATTGTATCGGTAGAAGAGTATGGAGGTATCGAAGTTTTTAAAATTGTGGGACATACAAAATCCTCGCCTTTTGTGGGTATTTTTTTTCGCATTGACGATAAGTGGACCGTTTATACTGAAAGAGAAACCATATTGCCCATAAGAATGGAAAAAGATATGGTTGAGGGAAAGAAAAAGGGTTTTCTTACTTATGATATAAATCAAAAAGAAAAGACGGTGTTTATTCAGAATAAGACGAAAAATACTAATAAGAACGTTGCCGCTGATAATCTGATTCTCGACATGTTTTCACTTGTGTATTATTATAGAAAATACCCTCAACGGTTCAACGATACTTTCACCTTCGACTTTCTGGAGGAGCGCTCGGTTCAAACCGTTCAGGCCAAGATTGAGGGGAATGAGGATATCAGTGTACCAAAGGTAACGAAAGCAAAAATGTTGCCTTCGGTGAAGTTAAAACAAATTGGTGGAATCGGGATTGAGATATATGTGAGTGCTGATGATTTGAGATTGCCTTTAAAACTGGTCCTCCCCTCGAAATTGTCGAAAAAAAGGAAGCTTCTCGTTGAATTTTATCTCGAAAAATATACTCCAGGTGTAGAACAGGTAGATATACCACAATTATATAAGAGGTTAAGATTCTGAAAGGCACATCACATATTAATATCCATTTTAATGTGACGATACATTGTAATGTGAATACTAGTCATGAGTTATAATGTCTGGTGTTTATAATTCATGTGGAGGAGATAATTGGAAATAGAAGCATTTCAAATATCTACTCCAACTGCATCCCAGGTTGTTATCCTTATAGTGGTTATAGTTATTGTTGGATTGGCTCTCTTTTTTGCGGCACGGAGATCTACACGCGATTTAAGAAGTAAGAAAAAAACCGGAGGTTTGGGCTGGCACAGCTTTAACCAGCTATCAAAGCTCAGAGGTTTGACCAGAACTGAAACGGAAATATTGAGGAAACTTGTTGTCGCATACAAACTCTCCAAACCCTCCCTCATATTCACTTCTATGAACATACTGGATTCCTGTATTCAGCGAACAATCAGGAGGTTGAGTCTTCAAGAAATAAAGGGTGAGTCAAAGGACGACATGATCAATATGTATTACAGACTCAGAAATAAGATTGCCCGGAACAGGATTGTACGCGGAATAACAACCACGAGGGCTATTCCCAGTGGCGCCCGCTTACGTGTTTCGTTACCGAATTATGGACAATACTCGGTCACTGTTAACAGAAACGAGGATGAGTATCTGGGTATCAGTATACCCATAGTTCAACCAGGAAGAATTGTTCCATGGGATAAAAAGAAGGTTCAGTGCTTTTACTGGAAAGAGGAAGATGCATCATATTCATTTGAGTCGAGGGTAATTGATGTTATCGTTACAGATGAGGTACAGTCTATCTGTCTCAAACATACGGATAGGGTTGTTAGAGCCCAAAAGAGGCTCTATCCAAGAAAAAGTGTCAGGCTCCCGGTATACTTCTCACGAGTACAGGTAATACAGGAGGGTGATAAGAGGAAAGCGGTAGTTGACCGCAAGGATACACATTGGGGCACTATCGTGGATATTTCGGTTGGAGGGCTCTCAATTGAAACAACCGTACCTATCAATAGGAATAATTATGTTCGTGTTGACTTTGAATTACGGGAAGATTACAGGATGGTGGCTTTTGGGAAGGTAAAGAGAATAGAGAAGAATACAGCGAGAAATTCATGGTTGATGCACCTACAATTTACGAAGATTGATAAAAAGCATAAGAATGAAATATTTGCCGTGTTGTACAATTATCAGACCATTTAATCCAAAAGAAGCCTCGAATGCTAAACGCGGCTTCAATTAACTCCGTCACCACATCTTGAATCTAACCAAGCATGTAATATAATCAAACTAAGATTTCTTCAGATCGGGTTCATGAAAGAATACATATCCAAAACTGTGGCAGATACGGTTTCTTATGGCGAGAGGATTGGAGTCAGGCTTTTGGGTGGAGAGGTAATTATTCTACACGGCAAGCTGGGAAGTGGAAAAACAGTGCTAACAAAAGGAATAGCACAAGGTATGGGAATTACGGAAGTAGTCACCAGCCCCTCCTTTACCATCATGAATGAGTATAGGGGTAAACTTACCCTTTGCCATTTTGACTTTTACAGGGTCGAACGCGTAGATGAGATGGAAGATCTGGTGGAGGACTATCTTTACAGAAAAGATGTGGTTGTGGTCATTGAGTGGGGTACGAAGCTGGGACAGCTCATCGATGAGTTTCTTCAGATTACAATAGATATTAGGAATGAACACCGACGTATAATTACCGAGGAACATAGTCCCTGAAGGTAAATGCTATAACTATGGTATTGACTGTGGATACATCGACAAAGTCTCTTTCGCTTTCACTTTTTCAAGAAGTTGAATTGGCGCACATCGAGCTAAGACACCAGCTGGCACATTCACAGCAGATTGTAAGTATTTGCGATTTTTTACTGAAACGTTTATCTCTTCCTTTGGAGAGTTTAAGTGCGTTGTATGCTGGTATCGGTCCTGGATCTTTCACAGGAATTCGAATTGGCCTTTCCTTTGTTAATACTTTATCTCAAGTTTTGCATATCCCCCTACTCGGTGTGTCATCGCTCGATCTTCTTGCATTTGAAAATGGAAGGTGGTATAATTCGGTCGTATCTTTTATCCGCTCCAGAAAGCATGAAGTTTATACAGCGTACTATGAGCATGGTTCGAGAAAGTCGAATTACGTAGCTTTGAAGAAAGACGACTTCATAGCTTTTCTGAAAGATTGCTCACCAAAAAATATAGTAGCGCCTGAGGACGATTTCCAGGACCTTGAGGAAATTAAAGAGCTCGATACTGAAATATTCTTCTCTTTTCCCTCCTCCAGGTCCCTGTACTACATTGCCCGGGAATGTGATATGAAGCCGGGAAGCCAGTATCTAAAACCGATATACGTCCGCAGTATCTGAATGGGCACTTAAATCTTTGTTTTCAAACCAATAAAAATCGGCGCTAACCTTTTGAATTTAAAATGGCATACCTAATTTATTGCAACGGAGAAAGTCTTAATCGGACTGTTAAGAGCGGTAAGATTCGAATAACATTTGAAGAGAAAAACCATACCCATCTCCCTCGAAATAAAAGAAATGAAAATATTTTCCTCGTTGATTATGAAATCGGTAAGCTCTATGGTCCTGTAACCCCCAGGGATGGAGGTATAGGAGAGGAGAAGAGGACATCCTCAGCTTCCTATCAGACCATACAGATAGACTGTTCCAGGCTTTATAGGCTTGGAATCCCGATTCGTGAGCTAGGGATCAGTTTAAAGGAAGGTCAATTTTTTATTTGCAAGGATGAGGAAAATCGAATCATTGAAAAATTGAAATTTATAAATGGAGAGACAATTCCGATTATCATTAATCTTTCCCTTTCAGGGAATTGTACAAAGGCCACAATAATTGAGATTGATGGAGGTTCGATTATTAGAAGCTATGGGGTTGATATAAAGGAAAGTTTCTTCTCTCTCATTCAAAGCAAGATGAGATCAGGCGAGGAACTGCTGCACAGAAAACGGGAGGGTGATTTTGCACGGTGTCTCGAGCAAATAGGTGATTTAATATATGATCAGGTCCTGAACGGTCTCAATCTGCAAATGTTGTTTAGGAATGGAGGTTATACAATAAACATTGCTGGCGATAAGAAATTAATGGAGATTCCCTTTGAAATAGCACATCATGAGTCCTTCATCTTTGAAAACAATATCCTGACCTACCGTGGAAAAGATGAAAATCCTGTTCCAACTACAAAAATAGAGCGTACATTGATCATTGCAGATCCCTCCGAGCGTTACGATTGGGCTTACAGAGAAGGGATAATGCTCCATGATTTTTTTCGAAGCAACAATATTGAGGTGGATCTCTTATCAAGACCTTTGCGGAAGGAGATGCTCATCGAAATCTTTCACGAGTATGATATTGTACATTTTGCAGGTCATTCTGTTACCCGAAATTCAATGCCAGGGTGGGATATCGGAACTTCGGTTTTTACAGCCCAGGATTTGATCGTTCAGAAAAAGCTTCCCTTTTTCGTTTTCTCCAGTACCTGTGGAAACACTATCGGGATGGGTCTGGAATTTTTACGGAAAGGTATTCGAAACTGTGTTGTTTCTAGGTGGCAAATTCCGGATATGGATATATCGCAGTTCATACAGTCATTTTATTTTCAATTGTTGCGGCCCAGAGAAATTGGCTATGCTTTTAACAGAGCAGTAGTGAGTCGTTATCGAAGCGGTGATATCTTGCCGCTCACCTTTGTGTTGCTTGGTGAAGGCAGGAATCTTTATGAAAACAAGAATACCCGACGTCAAAATTAAGAGCAATATCCAACAAATTCAGAATGGTAATAAAAGTCTCTATCAGGAAACTGTCAAAATACTTTCACCCTATATTTATAATTTTCCACGGATTGTGTTCAGTGCGGATAGTGATCTATGCGGCGATTTCTACGAGTATGTTTTTGTAAGGCTTGAGAAAATTCTTATGGCCTACAGAGAAACGGAAGCAAAGTTTGTAACCTGGTTCACAGTCGTTCTGAGAAACAGATATTTTAATTTTATACGTGAAAGGAAGTCAAAGAATTCGATCGGTGATAATTATAAGTTCATTTCCCTTGACTGTGATACTGGAAAAACACAGAGTTTACATAATCTCATTGGGGTACGAGACCACTTTTCGCACTCTGAGCACAGTAGCTATGAACCGCTTTTGGAGAGAATAGTTCGAAATCTTAATCACAATCAGCGTTTGTTTTTTCATCTCTATTATATTGACACGATAAGACCTGAAGATATAGGGTTTATTTCAATCACACTAAATAGAACGGTGCAGGATGTTTTGTCAAGCATCAGCAAGCTGAAAGATGGAATGGTCAGAAAATATAAATTAAGAAATGATACTTATGAAAAACTGAATTTGCTGTATCATGAGATACTGCGCAATCAAAGGGATGGTAAAATCGAATCGGTGCAAATTATGAAAAAAAAGCAGAATAAATTGCTCCAGGAATACTGGAGGGTTAAGGTGAATCCATCCTACTCAAGTCTCGCAGATTTTCTCAATCTACCTCTCGGGACTGTTTCAACTGGTATATCTCGTATGAAGAGTGCCGTACGGGACATAATTGGGGAGTTTAAAGATGAAAAGCTGCCGATTTCATAAGCCCGAAATCATCGCTATGTATTATGATGGTGTCTTGCCGATGGAAGTGGAGAGACAATTTTCTGAACATCTCACTGCATGTAAGGATTGTATGGAGTCACTGCTCAACCTACATAATGATCTCTTCAGTATGCATGTGGCGAATTATAAACAGTTGCCGGAAAAGCTCAGAATGAAACAGATAGCACAAAAAGTGGAAGGCCAAAAAGAGGTTCCCCATAGGATAAAGGATAAAATTGCTGTCTTCAAGCTCCAGGGCGGAAAGATGGAGCTTAAAAGAAATCTTCTAGCCCCCTGGAATTTTAAACTCCTTAAGCTGCCGCAGGTGAGGGGTGAGAAGGCGATTGTCTATCACCTCCAAAAGGGAAAGGTCACGGTCGAGCTATCAGCTGAGGGTAAAGATACATTCAAGATAGCGTTAGCTGGAATTCAGAAGAGCAATCTCCTTTTAAAACGAAATAACAGGATCATTGAGACCCACTCAGCTTTAGAGAGTGAAGAGATTTCTATTTGCAAGCTCGAGAAGGGAAGTTTCCTGTTACGTATTAATAGTGAAGATGTTGTTCAATTTATCGTGCAATAGCCGCGCACATTATTCAAGATAGCTTTGCCTTATCTATTGATTTGATTCATAGATCGCGTTTTCGTATCAGGAGGGCCAGATAATGGATTTAAAGAAAGCATTTGAGTTGGCTATGAAGGGTGAAATTGAGGGGAGGGAACTTTATTCTATCGCTGCTGAAAAATCGGAGGATGAAAAGGCAAAGAAAGTTTTTGCCTTTCTAGCGAAGGAGGAGAATTCACATCTTGAGGCACTGACGAACATGTATCATTCTTTCCTCAAGGGGGAAGTAATGACTTTGCCAAAACTCTCGAGACTGGTGACGTTTAATGATGCTGAAAGTCCTATTTTTTCAAGGGATTTCAAGGGCAGATTGGAAGGCAGACATTTTGAGATGTCTGCACTCTCAATAGGTCTCAAGCTGGAGCAAGATTCATTCCAGTATTATGAGAAGATTTCCAATGAAGTAGGTGAGAATAGACTTAGAGATTTTTTTAAGACTCTTTCTGCATGGGAGAAGGATCACTACGATGCACTTTATAAGGAATTGGAATATTTAGAGGATGATTACTTTCGTGAAAACAGGTTTTCCCCGTTTTGAGATCTTTTGAAAATATAGGTTTTGTACATGGGCAAAGAAAATGGTATCAAAAAGTGTTTTGAATCTTGAAGAAGAGATAAAAAAAACCTATAGTGATATTGCAAAAAGGATAAGGGAGAGGTTTGAGGAGTTTAATCGTATATGGCTGGAAGGACGGGAAGAGGAACTCTTTTATGAGCTTGTCTTCTGTCTCCTTACGCCGGCATCACGGGCTCATTCCGCGTGGAAAGCACTTCAAAACCTCAGGCGGAAGGACCTCCTCGCGTATCTGGATTCGAAAAATAATAAACAGCTCTCTCAGGAGGAGCTTATTGCTGATGAGTTGAACATTGTCCGATTCAAGAATAAAAAAGCCCGCTATATTGTTGAGGCATATAAAATGTTCGTCCAAAACCCGAAGGTTTCCCTTAGGAATGAGCTTAGCAGATACGAAAGACCCGTTGAAATGAGGAAATGGCTCGCATCAACTGTACGGGGGATGGCTTACAAGGAGGCAAGCCATTTTTTAAGAAATATCGGCTTCTCGAATGGTTTAGCGATATTGGACCGCCACGTACTGCGCAACCTGCTTCAATTAAATATAATCGCGAATGTCCCCGACGGGCTTTCGGTTCGACAATATATCTCGATTGAAGAAAAGATGAAAGATTTTGCCAGTAGAATTAATATACCCCTTGAGCATCTTGATTTTGTACTCTGGTACAGAGAAACGGGCGACATTTTCAAATAGGAAAGGCGGTTGCCACCTTTATCGCTTGGCAGTATGGTAAGGGTAATTGATGGTGTCTGTGGAGTACAGCTATGAAGGGCAAGTTGATATTCGTTTCAAACAGACTCCCCGTAACAGCTGAGAAAAAGAAAGGAAAGATTAGTTTTAAGCAAAGTGTTGGTGGACTTGCCACGGGTCTCAGTTCCTTTCATCAATCGGGTGAAAGCCTGTGGATTGGATGGGGAGGTGAAGCTCGGGAGTCTTTTAGTACTGATGAGTATGAGAGAATTAAAACTGTACTCTCCCAGAACTATAAGAGTTACCCCGTTTCACTGACGAGAAATGATATAAAGCAATTTTACCATGGTTTTTGTAATAAGACGATTTGGCCTCTCTTTCACTATTTTCCAAACCATACAGTTTATGATCCCGTGCTTTGGGAAGCTTACAGGAGAGTAAACATTAAATATTGCGAAGCAGTTGTTGAAAATGCAGACTCCGATGATACCATATGGGTTCATGATTATCAGCTGCTGCTTCTGCCGAAATTGACTAGAGAAAAGCTACCAAAGGCTAAGATAGGCTTTTTCCTCCACATTCCATTCCCTTCATTTGAGATATTTCGTCTCCTGCCATGGAGAAAAGAGATACTCGAGGGGCTGCTCGGTGCTGATCTCGTGGGGTTCCACACCTACGATTATGTACGGCACTTTCTGAGCAGTGTCCGTCGTCTTCTCGGCTATGAGCATACCCTGGGTCAGGTACAAACTCTCAGGAGTCTGGTTAAGACTGATGTCTTTCCGATGGGCATAGATTATGAAAAATATGCAAATGCCTATAGAGAACCAAAGGTAGAACGGGAGATCGAAAGGGTAAGAAAAAAACTCGGTGGGCACAAGGTTATCATATCGATCGACCGTCTGGATTATACGAAAGGTATATTACAGAGGCTCGAAGCTTTTGATCATTTTCTTCGTACAAATCCTGATTGTCAGGGAAATGTAACTTTGGTCCTTGTTGCTGTGCCCTCACGAACGGGTGTGGAGACCTATATGCGCTTGAAAAAAGAGCTCGATGAACAGGTGGGCAAGCTAAACGGCAAATATGGAAATATTGGCTGGATGCCGGTCTGGTATCTCTATAGGTCTTTGCCCTTCCACACTCTTTCTGCGTTGTACCACCTTGCAGATGTGGCGCTCGTAACTCCTCTGCGAGATGGAATGAATCTTATAGCAAAGGAATACATTGCAGCAAAAGGGAATAAGGGTGGGGTTCTTATTCTCAGTGGAATGGCGGGAGCAGTTCACGAGCTGAGTGAATCATTGGTGGTTAACCCTCACAACACCGAGCAGGTCTCTTATGCATTGAAACAGGCGCTCATGATGCCTCCTGAGGAGCAGGTCGGTGCAAATAAAAAAATGCAGGATCGAATCAGACGCTACGACATAAATAGATGGGCTGAAGACTTCATTGGGCGACTTGAGGCGGCCCACGAAGGGCAGAATAAGCTGTACGTCAGAAAGCTAACATCGGCATCAAAGAAAAAAATTGTATACGATTACTGCCATTCCTCAAGGCGTCTTTTTCTTCTCGATTATGACGGTACACTTACCCAGTTTGTAGAAAATCCTGATAAGGCGAAACCTGACATAAAACTTCTCTCTCTCCTCAATCGCTTGGTCGAAAACGTTAGAAATGAAATTGTCATCATAAGCGGACGGGACAGGGAGTCACTCTCACGATGGTTTAAATCCATGTCGGTAAGTCTCGTTGCCGAACATGGTGTATGGATAAAGGAGAGAGGGAAAGAGTGGATACCTATTCGACATCTGAGGGACGACTGGAAAGATTCGATTCGGCCAGTTTTTGAGGTATTCATGGATCGTACACCCGGTTCTTTTATTGAAGAGAAGGACTATTCACTCGTGTGGCACTACCGAATGGCAGATCCGGACCTGGCATCCGTGCGGGTGGTCGAACTTCGGGAAACTCTCCTGAACCTCACGGAAAACCTGAATGTTGGTATTCTCGATGGTAGTAAAGTCATTGAGGTAAAGACCGCAGGTATAAATAAGGGAACTGCGGTACTGCACTGGCTGTCTAAAAGGGAGTGTGACTTTATTCTTGCGGTGGGAGATGATGTTACCGATGAGAACACTTTCGAGGTACTTCCCCCTGAGGCCTATTCCGTTAAGGTGGGCCTTGAAATGACGAAGGCTCGTTATAGTGTTCTTGATGTGCAGAGTGTGCTCGCTCTAATCGATGAACTTTCACGTGCGAAAGAGGCGTAACTGCAATTTTATTCATGTTCTCTAATTACTGCTCATTTTATTGAGAGACTTCTATCGAGGTTATGGGCTGCACTTATCAGTCCTAGATGAGTAAACGCCTGGGGGAAATTCCCCAGATGATCCCCTCGAGGGCCCAGTTCTTCAGCATACAGACCGAGATGGTTTGCATAGCCAAGCACCTTCTCAAAAATAAATCGGGCCTTATCGAGATCACCAGCACGGGTAAGACATTCGACATACCAGAAAGAGCACATGGAAAAAGTGCCCTCTTCACCCTCTAGTCCGTCCGAAGCCGTATCACCGAGGCGGTATCGGAAAACAAGGGAGTCATCGACCAGTTCCTCCTCAATCGCTTTCAAGGTGGCGAGCCAGCGAGGATCAGTGGGTCCAATAAACTTTACGAGGGGCATGAGCAGATTTGCAGCATCAACATTTTCGGCGCCCTTGTACTGTACAAAAACTCCCCGTTTTTTATTCCAGAAATTATTCATTATATCGTAGTATATTTCATCCCGTACTCGGTACCAACTGTCAAGTGGAGCTGGAAACGAGCGTTTGATGGCGAGGCGGATAGCGCGATCAACTGCGACCCAGCACATGACTCGAGAATAGAGAAATTCCTTTTTACCACTCCTTACCTCCCAGATCCCCTCATCTTTTCTCCTCCAGTTGTTACAGACCCAGTCAATGAGCTTAAGAAGGTTTTCCCATAGATCGTAGGAAATCGGCTCACCATATTTATTGTAGAGATATACCGAGTCCATGAGCTCACCGTATATATCAAGCTGAAGTTGATTGTGAGCACCATTTCCTATCCGAACGGGGCTTGACTTTCGATATCCCTCGAAGTGGGGAAGGATGGTTTCGGTGAGTTCCCTGCTTCCGTCTATGCCATACATAATCTGGAGCGAACCATCAGGATTGAGATCGGAGCACCGGTCTTCGATCCATCTCATAAATGCCTGGGCCTCCTCTGTATATCCAAGCCGAAGCAATGCATAGATGGTAAATGATGCGTCTCGTATCCAGGTGAAGCGGTAATCCCAGTTTCGCTCGCCACCGATAACTTCTGGGAGACCGAAGGTGGGAGCCGCAACGATTGATCCATAAGGTTTTGAAGTCAGAAGCTTTAGCACCAGTGCAGAACGATTTACCGTTTCCCGCCAGCGTCCCCGGTATTGTGACCTGCTCATCCAGCGCCGCCAATAGTTTACTGTTTCTTTGAAAGAGTCTGCAACGAACCGTCCTGAAGCCGAAATCGAATGTCCAATTGGTTGTGCCTCCTCGAGTACAAAGGAGAGCGATTCCCCAGCACTTAGATCGAATTGGGACACCGCAGCCCCGTTTTTTATCTGTAGCGGTGCATCGGTCCTGAGGTAGAGCGCTGTCCGATTCGTCCCCTCGGAGATGAAAAGCACACCCTTTTTGTCCCGCTTGGCTGAATGCTTGGCACGCCCGTAATCGAAACAGGGCTGACAGGTCATCCTGTAGTGAATTTTGCCCTTTACCGTTTTGATTCTTCGTACCAGCCGATGTGCATGTATCTCTTCCTGAACCGGCATGAAATCCGACAACTCTGCAACTCCCTCCTGAAAGAGAAATCGGGTCAGAAGAACATTTGTATCGGGTAGATAGAGCTGCTTTTTTCGTGAACCTTCCGTAGAGGGTGCAATCTTGAAAAAACCTCCTCTGCCCGAATCGAGGAGGGCAGCAAATATCGTTGGTGCATTGAAATGTGGAAACGCCATGAAATCGATTGAACCGTCAATACCAACGAGTGCAACCGTGTTGAGATCCCCGATAATACCGTAAAATCCAATAGGCTTGTAACTCATCGATTTTACCTCTCCTCGCTCTTGTTAAATAACTTAACATTTCATCACTGAAATTTCCATTATGTTAATATATAGGGTAAATTTTAACTGGCCGAAGGTCCTGTCAAGGGTACTGCATAACGTTAAGATCATGCTGTCGCTCAGGAGGTGGTGTTTATTGAAAATGCCATTTAAATCCGGAAAAATTCCCTATCTGAACACAGAGCAGATGATTGCGGTGGATAGGGCAATGGTTGAAGATTTTAAGATTGAATTGATTCAGATGATGGAAAATGCGGGGCGTAGCCTCGCATGGCTTGCACGCGAACGTTTTTTAAAAAACGATTTTCCTAAAATGCACATCGTTGTCCTGGCAGGCACTGGTGGGAATGGTGGGGGGGCAATG
>CAYFYU010000083.1:17311-17859 GCA_964347455.1 uncultured Spirochaetota bacterium
GAGCCCGCGACCGCGCTGCTGTTCGGACTCGGCATCGCACTGGCCTTTGCGGAAATCTTCATCCCGAGCGGGGGCATCCTGACGCTTCTTTCCATCGGTTCCTTCCTCGGGGCGGTTGTCGTCGCCTTTCTCATCGGGCAAACGCCGGGCATCGTTGTCCTGGCAGGCACTGGTGGGAATGGTGGGGGGGCAATGGTTTGTGCAAGAAGGCTGAAATGCTGGGGAGGGGAGGTCACAGTGATTTTAAAAGGTCCGTCTAAGAAACTAGCACAGGTTCCTGGCCATCAACATGACATACTGAAGCGTATGGGAGTGGATGTGATGCAGTCCCGGAATCTGTCTGCTGTCAGCCCACCTGATCTCATCATAGACGGTATTCTTGGATACAGCATCAAGGGTCCACCACGAAGGACAGCTTCTGACATGATTCAGTGGGCAAACAGTAGTAGGGCTCCTATTCTGGCGTTGGATGTTCCTTCAGGGATAGACGCCTCCACCGGTAGAGTTTTTGACCCTGCTATAAAGGCACGGGCAACTATGACGCTTGC
>CAYFYU010000084.1:0-1178 GCA_964347455.1 uncultured Spirochaetota bacterium
CCGAAGGTGCTGTCAAGTACCGAAGGTGCTGTCAAGTGCCGAAGGTGCTGTCAAGGAATGATTGGAGTCATCACGGTATGCCCGACGAAGGTTTCATCGAATTCAGAAAAGTGACAAAAACATTTCCTCTGGCGCGCAATAAGAAAGAGGTCATAACCGTTCTTTCGGAGCTTGATCTTCAGGTGAAGAAGGGGGAATTCATCACTATTGTTGGAGCATCGGGAAGCGGGAAGACCACACTGCTTAAGCTTATCTCAGGAATAATTCAGCCTAATGGGGGAACCGTTTCTATCGGCGGTGAGCCGGTTCACCGCTTACGAAGAGATACGGGCAATGTATTTCAGAAACCCATTCTTCTCCCATGGAGAAACGTGCTATACAACATACTGCTCCCCGTTGAGGTCGTTCGAGGTGAAATTTCAGCTTCGGAAAATACAAGGGCACACGAGCTGGTGGAGATGATGGGTCTCAAGGGCACCGAAGGCTGGTATCCCAGCGAATTATCCGGAGGAATGCAGCAGAGGGTTGCCATTGCGCGGGCACTCATACTGGACCCAGAAATTCTTCTGCTCGATGAACCATTTGGAGCGCTCGACTCGATTACAAGGGAGCGGCTCAATATTCTACTTCTTGAGCTGTGGAGAAAGACAAAAAAAACGATTGTTTTTGTTACCCATTCCATTTCTGAAGCGGTTCTCCTTTCAACAAAGATAGCGATCCTGTCGAAATCAACGGGAAAAATACAGAAGGTTCTCCTCCTCGATCCAAAGAAAAAGGGAACGGGAAAGGAGATCTTTTCATCGGAATATATTTCGTGATCGGTTGTCGACATAAGAAAACAGATCAAGTCTGTTTGGTCCGGGGAGATAAAAGCCGATGTGTCGGGTGGGTTTGAGCTGTCAAGACGTACACGTGAGCGTGAACCTATATTACAGAGGCTCAAGAAACGATACGAGTATCTTCTCATCCCCGCAGGTATCGCGCTTTTTCTCTTCATCTGGGGTGTGGTGTCTCGACTGAGCGGGCTTCCGGAGTTTATACTGCCCCTCCCAACAACTGTTTTTAGGAGGTTCCTGTCAGCATTGAGTGAGGGTCTCATCCTTAAAAACCTGCTCGTGACCGCCTATGAAAGTCTGTCCGGGTTTCTAATTGGATCGATAAGCGCATTTATCATTGGA
>CAYFYU010000084.1:1188-5296 GCA_964347455.1 uncultured Spirochaetota bacterium
ATTTTCTCGCAAAATCGAAAACAGTAGAGCGTATTTTGTCTCCCTACATAGTAGCCATGCAAGCAATACCAATTGTTGCGCTTGCTCCTCTTCTCATAATCTGGTTCGGTTTTGGTATAAATACGAAGATATTCATTGCTGCACTTATCATCTTCTTTCCGATTCTCATAAACAGCATAGTTGGCATACGTTCTGCTGACCGTGAAATTATGGAGCTTTTGACCTCGCTGGATGCAGGACCATTTAAAACATTTTTCAAGTTCGAGCTGCCGTCGGCCCTCCCGATTGTTTTTGGCGGGCTCAAAGTAGGGATAACCTACTCAGTTATCGGTGCTGTTGTCGGTGAGTTTCTCGGTGCATCGAAAGGTCTCGGTGCACTGGTCAATATGTCGAGGGCAAGTTTTGATACGCCCTTAGTATTTGTCAGCATTGGACTGCTCGGCATTTTAGGGATTTTCTTTTATCTCAGCATGTCGCTGATAGAATACCTGTTTTTAGGAAGGCATCAAAAAAAGGAGGAGTAGGAGGTGGTCAATATGAAATTGAAGTCTTTCTGTCTTATCGCCGCTCTTTTCATGTTTGTTGGGGTTACACTGGCCCTATATGGAGGAGAAAAAATCGACATTGCTATGGGTTACATTCCGAACGTTCAGTTTGCAGCCTACTATATTGCAGAGGAAATGGGATACTTCACCGAAGAAGGACTCGAGGTAACCTTTGATTACGGAATGTCTACAGATATCATGACGCTGGTTGCAGAAGGGCTCGTTGATTTCGGAATAACCGATGGAGATCAGGTGATTATCGCGCGGGACAAGGGTATACCGGTCAAGGTAGTGTACACAATGTACGTTAAATACCCGGTGGGCGTGGTATCTCTAAAGAAAAAGGGACTGGATAGTGTGCAGAAACTCAGGGGAGTTCGTATTGGGACTCCGGTGCCGTACGGCTCAAACTATATTGGTCTGCAGGTATTGCTCAGGAGTGCCGGAATGGATCTAAACGACATCGATCTGAATTTCATCGAATACACACAGATCGAGAGCCTTCTCGCCGAAAGGGTTGATGCTGCGGTTGTGTTTATAAACAACGAGCCGATTGTGCTGAAGAGTTTGGGCAGGGATGTCAACCTGATAGAAACATACCGGGTAACACCCATGGTTTCGGCAGCGGTAATAACAGGAGAAAAACTGATACACCGAAAACCGGAGACAGTTCGTAAATTCCTCAGAGCTATAATCAGGGCGAGCAACTTTGCACTGGAAAACAGGGAACAGGTTCTCCCGCTCTTGCGCAGATATATCCCAACTCTGACGGAGGAAAATATTGAGATCAACACGAGGGTACTGTTGGCATCAATGGAACTATGGAAGGATCAGGATAGTGAAACGTTTGGTATCGGATTTACAACAGCGGAAGACTGGGAGCAGTCGATCGACGTGCTCCATTCGCTTGGCATGATACAAGAGAAGATGAGACCTGACGAGTGCTTCACGAACGATTTCTTACAATAAGGCATACTCAAGGAGAGTTAATAATATGCGTAACACCAGAGATTTGAACGGGAGGGTTGCTTTGGTTACAGGCGCAAGCCGTGGAATTGGACGGCAGGTCGCACTGGCACTTGCTCGCCAGGGTGCTGACATCGCAGTGAACTACCTCAGAAGCGAAAGCGAGGCGAACAGGGTTCTTTCTGAGGTGAGAGACTGTGGAACACGGTGTATAAAAATACGTGCAGACGTATCAAAGAGCAGTGAAGTTACCCGTATGAAGAATATCATCATGAACAAGCTTGGGATGGTGCAAATTCTAATAAACAATGCAGGAATTGCTAGACCCCAATCACTTCAGGAAATAAGTGAAAAGGATTGGGATGAAATAATTGAGACAAACCTTAAGTCAGCATTCCTCGTGACACAGGCAGTGCTTCCCGAAATGCGCATGAAAGGCTGGGGTAGAATAGTTAACATGTCATCCGTTGCCGCTCAGATTGGGGGTGTTGTTGGCCCACATTATGCGGCATCAAAGGCGGGTTTAATAGGTTTAACACATTCATATGCATCACTACTATCAAAAGAAGGAATAACGGTAAACACTATAGCTCCTGCCCTGATTGCGACTGAAATGGTTACACGGAATCCAAATGCACGACCAGATCTGATTCCAGTTGGACGTTTTGGTACTGTGGAAGAGGTTGCTGACATGGTCGTAACGCTTGCGCATAATGGGTATATCACAGGCCAGACAATCAATATCAATGGGGGCTGGTACATGGGTTGATTGGATGAATCTTATCTGATGAGAGTTTTCATTTTTGATGGCTCAGTTTCTCGTAGGGCAGATCGAACGGATAGCACTATGTATCCCAAGTATTAAGGGAATCTGCAGATTTATTGATTTTGTTTTCACGTGATGCTTGCAAACACCTTACAGATCTCTGCAACATGTCGATGATCGGTTCCACAACAACCGCCAAGGACATTTAAATTTTCAAGTCTTCCTGCTAATTCCTGATATCGCGAACCGAGTTCTTGCGGGTTACCTGCATCTAACTCAGTAGCCCCATCGAGCTCCGCATGACTCCTGATTGATGCATTGGCTCTTATTGCCCTTATCCTCTTTGTCCATGGTTCTGACTCTAACACATCGATAAAATGCGTTGGATGCGCGCAGTTAACCATATAGTAAGCGGATGCATAGTCAGTTGCAGAATCAACCTGTTCAATAGCGGTCTTTAACCTCTCCCCCGATGGCAGTCTTCCATCAGTCTCTACAGTAAAGGAGATCACCACTGGCATTACTTCAAACTTGGCGGCGAGCACGATTCCAATTCCCTCCGCAATGTATGGAACCGTAAAGGCCGTTACCATATCTGCTTCTGTTTCTCTGAAGGTCGCAATTTGTGTACGGTGATAGTCTTCTGCCTCGCTCGCCGTCATGGAGATGTCTGCGCTGTAGCCATCACCACGAGGACCGATACAGCCACTAATTACCATGTGAGGTATGACGCCTTCATATTCACGACGAATTCCCTGTAACAGTTCAATGCTTTTACGATTAAAGTCGGCGATCTGCTCGGAAGAATAACCAAGTTTCTTACCCCAATCCTGACTCGCACGCCAGGTCGCACTTTCGAGAATAAACCCCAGATTGTGATCCCTGGCGATATTTGCGTACCTGCGATAGTACTTTCGGAGTGTTTCACGTCCCTCTTCATTCTCGAGTAGAACAAATGCGGCAAACTCAGGAAGGTCGATACCTTCTTGAAAGAGCAGTGTGGTTTCAAGGCCTCCATCAGTCAGGAATTGATCGCCCAACAGTTGTGGAAGCTCCTTTCTATAGAGTGGCATTGATTTCATCCTTATTATACAAATCTAACGACCTCAAGCCGAGTCGTCTGACGCATAACCTTGTAGGGTACTATAACAATAGTACAAATGGTTTAAACCTCTCCCTTTTTTTCCACTCTAATCTCATAATGCTGTGATCGTTCATCAAAATGGGAGAGCACTGCTCTTGCTTCCGTCGGGACGACTGACAATTCGTAATCTTCGCCTGCAAATTCCCGCACAGAATCCAGCGAATCAAATATCATAATCGTGACAAACTCTACCTCTTCTCCAACTTCGCGCCGAAGTAATTGAATACCCTTAAAGCCACGAATGTGCCGGTTCTGGATCCCAACGAAGATTTCATCCTTAAGCAATGCTTCATATTTGTCTGCATTGTCAGGAGTTGTCCAGCCATGCCAGATGCGGCTAATCACGGTATATTTTTCTCCCCTCTCCTTTACGCTCCATCGGGAACCATAGTCTGGCTTGACATACAAGCCTTCGATATGGCAGACAGGCCGTGCTTTGCCTGATTCTGCCCAGTCCCATAGGGAAACCGCTACAAATCCATATAGTATCTACGTGTCAGAAGTGAAGTATATCGTTCGGTATCAACTGCTCCGTTTAGCTTCGGCCGCCAAAGACCTGTGCGAAGTCACGGGCAAACTGCTCGTATGAACGTGCAGGGTGGCCCGTTAGGAGTTCCACGTTGTTGGTTGTCCGGTCCATCCCGCTGGAGGCGCTGCGCCTGGGCTGCGAAGCCTACGCCCTGGAAC
>CAYFYU010000084.1:5306-17829 GCA_964347455.1 uncultured Spirochaetota bacterium
ATACCGGTCATTGCTTCTTTACCAGCCTCAACAGGAACATTCACGTACTTCACTTCCTTGTCTAGCACATTCGAGAGTGCGGCAGCGACATCGTGAAAGGAAATTGAGGTAGGCCCCGTAAGCTCATAGGATTTACCCTGGTGACCATCCTCAGTGAGAACTTTGGCCGCCGATTCAACTATGTCCCGGGCATCGATCATGCCAAGTTTGCCATCTTCCATAGGCATATAAATCATGCTGTCATTAGCTACCGTTTGCGCCGCCATCATTGTATTTTGCATAAAAAAGGTAGGCTGTAATAAAGTATACGGAAGACCCGATGCTTTGAGTTCGTCATCCGTCGCCTTATGTATCCGTCCCAGGATTGTTTTATCTGCCGGTTCTGGCACTAGCGCTGACATTCTGACCACATATGGGTTGCCATCTCGCATTGCCGCAGCGATAGCGTTGCTTGCCTGCCTAACCGCGTCAGGATTACCACTGGTGAGCAGAAACACTTTAGTGGCACCATCGATTGCTGCATCGAGGGTTTCTGGTTTGTCAAAGTCACCAATTACCACCTCCACGCCTTGTTCTCTTAAAGCTTGAGCTTTTGATTCGTTATGCACCAATGCACGAACCTTCACTCCCGCGCCTTTTAAGACTGGAATTAGGCCGGAACCAATATTCCCCGTTGCACCTGTGACGAGAATTTTATCTGAGTTTATCATAATTACACCTCTTTTTTAGTATTACTAACACATTAATTCTCTGGTATTTTAGCGGTCAAGTATGAATTTATCCATAAAATTGAAAAAGGTTTAAGTCTCAGCCTTCCTGGATAGAAATCCCTCAAGATTGGTCGTTATTGATTATCGATTTTTACGGAAGAATTGGTCGGCTTTTTTGATTAATCCTCATCCTTCAAGAGTTCCACGTACTCATCAATGACACGGGACTTGCCACTGGTCACCTGGGAATAGTTCTTTTCTATTAAGGGCATCTCCTTCTCGAAGAATATGCTCATCGTCTTTTTTTTGTCCTCGGAATAGGGGGCATATTTGAGAAACAGATAGCCAGTGTAGAGCTTTGTCGCCATATCGACCAGTTTGTCGGAATAGTAGGATTGGTAGGTATGATCCTCCTTTGCCTGGACATAGTCTATCGACCTGCTTAAAAGCTCTCTCTTTGCCTTGAGTTCTTTCAGAAAGGGTTTTTGGAAATCTTCGGTGTAGAGAGCCTCTAACTTATCCAGATCCGGCTCCATGACACGGGTAACGACACCACCGATTGCTGCCACGTACTGCAGCTGTGTCGTGCCTTCATATATATTCGTGATCCGTGCGTCCCGGTAGTGACGCTCAATATTAAAATCCCTCATATAGCCTGTCCCGCCATGAATCTGGAGCATATCATAGGCAACCTTGTTTGCTATCTCAGTCGCAAAGTATTTGGCCATAGGCGTAAGTAGTGCTGCAAGGGAGGTGTAGTACTTGACGGTTTGGCGGAGCTCCTTCGTGGGGTTCTCGGTGTGTTCGAGCTTTTTCTCGTACCCTTTTTTCAGATCAACAATCCGAGCTGTGTCATAGGTGAGTACTCGTGCAGCTTCGATATTCACCCGTGCAGAGACGAGCATTTCATAGACGAGCGGTATATTGATAATTGCGGTGCCAAACTGTTCTCTGGCGCGGGCATAATCGAGGCCCTCCAGATACGCAGCTTCTGCAATTCCGAGTCCCTGGGAAGCAATACCGAGACGTGCACCGTTCATGAGCGACATAACGTATCGGATAAGTCCCATTCTCCTCTTTCCCACGAGATACGCGCGGGTGTTGTTGAATTGCAGCTCGCAGGTCGGAGAACCGTGTATACCGAGTTTGTTTTCGATTCTCCGAACGACCAGCGACTCATCCTTTTCAACGATGAACATCGAGAGCCCACGACCGTCCTTCGTTCCCGGTTCGCTTCTCGCAAGTACCAGCAGAATATCCCCGCATCCGTTGGTAATGAAACGCTTCACACCGTTTAACCTCCAGGAACCGTCCGACTCATCATAGAGAGCCTTCAATTGAACTGCCTGGAGGTCGGAACCGGCGTCCGGTTCGGTGAGCGCCATTGCGCCGGTGGCCTTGCCACTGGAGAACTGGGGCAGGTATCTGGCCTTTTGCTCATCATCACCGAACTCGCATATGGTATCGCCGATGTCCTGCAGGCCGAAAAGGTTCATCAGGCTTGCGTCTCCCTGAGAAACCATTTCTATTGCAATGGTGTAAATAAACGTAGGAAGGTTGAGACCGCCGTATTTGCGCGGTAATGTGAAACCCATGAGATTGGATCGCTTCAGTACGTCCAGGTCCCTCTGAATACCTGCCGGATAGGTTACCGTACCGTGTTCAAAGTGACAGCCCTCTTCGTCAACATCGGGAGCCAGAGGGGCAATGATCTGCGCCGCGATCTCTCCGATAAGAGTGAGAATATCCCTGTACCCCTCCTTTGCATCCTGTGCATTGATGAAGGCATAATCATACTCCTCAGCCTCCGAGTAATCTCCCTCTTTAAGATCGATTACTTCATCTAGATCAGTGTGGTCGAAGAGGAGTTGAATGTCATCATTATCGGTAAAGAAGTTATCCATTTAATCAACCCGCCTTTTTTTGATATCTTCTATGATCTTTGGTATCACATCGTGGAGATCACCAATGATGCCGTAATGTGCTATGCCAAAGATCGGCGCTTCGGGATCGCTGTTTATGGCGACAATTTTCGCCGACTGATCCATACCTGCCCTGTGCTGAACCGAACCGGAAATACCGCAGGCGATATAAAGTTTTGGCCTCACCGTTGTACCGGTCTGTCCCACCTGATGATCCTTCTCAATAAATCCCGCATCAACCGCAGCTCTGGATGCACCAACTTCTGCCCCAAGTACTGCTGCAAGCTCCTTAATTGTATTGAAACCATCCTTTGAGCCAACCCCATATCCGCCTGAGACGATTATCTGCGCGCCTTTAAGGTTCACTTTTTTTTCAGTTTTTTCCCTTTTCAGTATATGAGTAACATTTTTCAAATTGTTCAGGGAAGGAGTGAAGTGGACTATTTCACCTATTCTTCCATCCTGCCTTGGAGGTGTTGGCATAACACCTTCACGTACGGTTGCCATCTGCGGTCTTTTTTTTGGAGATACGATTGTTGCGATGATATTTCCTCCGAATGCTGGACGGATCTGATAAAGGATATTTTTATATTCACTTTTGTCCGTGTGCTTGTAGTCTCCGATCTGCAGATCAGTGCAATCGGCTGTGAGCCCCACCCTGAGATTAGATGCTATTCGCGGTGCAAGATCCCTTCCCTGCGTAGAAGCACCGTAGAGAACGATCTCAGGTTTGTACTTCTTGACCAGATCGACTATTACTTTAGCATATTTGACTGTATCGTAGTGTTTGAGTGTTTCGTCATCGCAGATATAGACTTTGTCTGCCCCGTGTTCGAAAAGTGTATTTATGTGTTTCTTCACCTTTGATCCGACAATAACGGAGCAAAGCTTAACCTTCAGGATATGGGACAATTCCTCTCCTTTTGAAAGAAGCTCAAGTCCAATCTCCTTCAGTATGTCCCAGTCCTGCTCGGCATATACCCAAACTTCTCCATGACCAGCCATAGGCTTCCTCTTTTAGCTTGTGTTCAGTTTACTTTTAAATAAGAAGGGTGACTTACCACGTGTGGTCTTCGATTAGCTCAGCTACGAAATCCTTGATACCCTCATCAGTTGGTTCGATTTCAGTGAATCCCTGACCGGTGAGTGTTATACTCTCGATCTTTTTTACCATTGTGGGTGAACCCGCGAAACCAATCTGGGTCGGATCGGCTCCTATATCTTCAGCGTTCCACATCTCTATGAATATCCCCTTCTCAATGAGCAAGCTTTTCAATTCTTCTGTCGTTTTAAACTGTGGGTATTTGGGGAGCAGCTCATGGAGTCCGAAATCTGTTGCAGCTCGCCTGTATTTTAGCAATCTCTTTGCGATGAAGGGCCTAGGCTCATTGGCCGTATCAGTCACGGTGAGCAGAACGGGAAGTGGCGCTTCGACAATTTCCGAACCGTCATCGATCAGCTTCCTTACCTTGATACGCTTATCCGTAAGGCTTTCGATTTTCTCGACATAGGTTACCTGTGGAATATTTAGTTTCTCAGCTGTTTGGGGGCCGACCTGGGCAGTGTCTCCATCTATCGCCTGCCTGCCGCAGAAGACAATATCGACTTCTGGAAATTTCGTCCTTATGGCCTGTTTGAGTGCAAACGATGTGGCTAGGGTATCGGATCCCGCAAAGGCCCGATCGCTTATGAGATAACCATTATCCGCACCGCGGTAGAGTGCTTCCTTTAATACTGCAACTGCAGCAGGAGGACCCATGGATATTACGTTTACGGTTCCACCGAATTGCTCCTTTACCTGCAGAGCCATTTCCAGTGCATTAATGTCCTCGGGATTGAATATTGCAGGAAGTGCCGATCTATTTACGGTTCCGTCTTTTTTCATCGCTTCGCCTGTAATATTTTTCGTATCAGGAACCTGTTTTGCAAGAACGACCATGGTAAAATTCGACACGAGGTGCTCCCTTTTCATCAATTCAATTAAACACGAAATTTAAGGGTTTAAAAACTCTGCGTCAAATGATTTATTGAAAGTGGGGGTAAACTATAAGTCAGAAGTGTTGTTCCACAGTACTGCGTATCTCTTTGTACAGATTGAAGAGTTCAGAGTAATAGGCGTGATTTTCTGTGCGCTGATCGAATCGTTTTTTCTCCAGCACAATCTGGTCCGCTGCTGCACCCAAATTTTCATAAAAACCGAGGGATGTGGCAAGCACAATTGCAACACCGAGTAGCTCTGCATCACTGAACTGGGAGGTCACAAAAGTTTTGCCGATGACATCAGCTTTGAGCTGGGTAAACCAATCATCCTGTGCAACTCCGCCTGTTGTCATTATAGGAGATTGGAATTGGCAGCCATGTTGTTCGATTATCTCTATACAATCCCGAATGCTGAAAGCTATTCCCATACATACAGCTATCATAATGTCTACCGGGTCATGGCTTTCCTTTAGTCCAATGAACATTCCCTTCGCGAATGGATTCCAGAGTGGTGTTCGTTCTCCCTTCAGATAAGGGTAAAATAGTATTCGGGGTGGTTTTCTCCCTGCTACAAGATACTCCACGGGATCGATCCCGAGTGTTTTTTTGGCCCACTCTATTGCCTTTCCATAGGTACTCGTAATACCGGCTATATTCCAGCGGTTTTTAATAAAGTGTTCGTAGCAGAGCAATCTGTGATCGTCTACGGGACTGTCCCAGCAGAGATTGATCCCTCCCGAAGAACCTGCTCTTTCACATGATCTTCCTTTTCGGAGCATATTGGTACCGACCAGAGCTGCGGCAAAGTCAACACCAATTGCATATACTGGAATTCCGGCAGGTATTCCCAGCTTGATTTCTGCATCGGGTATCGTTTTACCAATTTCCTGCCCCATGTAGCGTATAGAGGGAAATTTATCAATATCTAGGCCGGCACTCTCTATTTTTTTTCTTTCCCAGGGTTTAATGCCGCTGGATGATGAAGAGGCAACATAATTTCCAGTAAGTCTGTAAGCAAGATAATCAAAGGATTGCAGATATGCGGCGGTTTTTTCGTAAATATTGGGTAATTCCTCTTTAAAAAAGAGGGCTATTGGGATATACATTGTAGAGGTTATCTTATCACTCTTCCTCCTGACCAGTCGCTGAACATACTTTTTCACCCGATCATCGAGATAACCAACACCGGAAAATATGGGTTTCCCATACCTATTTAACGGTATGAGAGTCGGACCGTGACCTGTAATACCAATACCGAGTATAGGTGTTCCTGCTATTGCACCTAAGATATCACGAACCGTTTGTACGAAGGCATCGATGATATCATCCGGTCTGTATTCGTGCAATCCTTCACTCAGAGTTGGATAGTAACTGTTGCTTGCTGCAATCAACTTTCCATCGGGTGCTACCCCTGCTGTTTTAAACCGGCTTGTGCCAGCATCTATGCAGATGAAACAACCACTCCCGCGCATCTTTATCATTCCTGGAGGGTGAATTGTTGAAATATTTTTCTGTTAAACAATAGAGTAAAAAATCCCGCAGCGGCAAATAGCGGGAACAACCAGAGGGACATTTTAAAGGAACCGAATTTTGTTATCATTGACAGTAAAAATGGAAAGAGTATTCCTCCGATGGGTATGGCGATTTTAATTATTCCCAGAACAGTTCCGGCAAATTCCTTATAGGTCAGACCAGCGAGTGTGATGATGAGGGGAAGCAGTGCCGAGAGGGTCATACCGGTAAAATAGACAAAAACATACGTAAAGTATGATAGGTCGGAAAAATAAAGTACACCGAAAAAAACGGTGCCGCTCCCGAATAGGAGGGTTATGATAAAGGGAATGTGACTCTTTTTAGAGAAAAAACCAATGACAACCCTTCCCGAAGCAATACCAGTCAGAAATATAATGAGTGCAAATTTAGAGGTGACCTGCGTGAACCCTCTGAATTCCATAAGATAGGTTGTTAAGATGCCGACTGTACCGTACTCCAAGCTTACGGTGCAAATAGTTGCGGCAAATAGTATTCCGACGACCTTTTCCTTCATGAGGAATCTCAATCGGTCGATAAGACGCTCTGAGGTGTCCGATCCCTTCGTTGTACGGGCAAAAAGGAAAAAAAGCGAAAGCGCCCCGACTACGATTCCCGATTGGATGCTTGAGTTCCGCCAGTTCATCTGAAGAAAGATGAGATAGAGTGTAATTGTCAATGCACCGATAGTAACGAAAAAATGATTTACATTAATGTGCAGGCTCTCCTTCTTGTCATGTATTTCAAGAAGCATTGCATCGGTCACACCTTCGTAGGTTCCCGTGCCGGCTCCTATAAAAAACATTATCATCAAGTTGATCAGAAACTCCTCGGAGAGGTAGAAAGTCAGGAAAGCGACTGCAAGAACACCGCTTCCGAAAAAGAGTATAATTGTTTTTTCCTGAGTGTCTGCGAGAGCACCTGATATTATTACAGAGATGATGAAACCCAGATTCATTGCTGTCATAAGAAGACCGATCTGATATGGGTCCAGTCCAATATTTCGGGCAGCTGCACCTATTATGGTAACCCCAACACCGAGAAAAAACATCGATAGGTAGCATGAAATTGTTAACGCAGTTCTATTACGGATCACCTGTTGGGCCCCCTTTGTAGTGCCAAAATATATAATTCTTTGCTCTCACTCCTTGAGCTTTTAGGTTTAAAAGGAAGAACTCTTGCATAGAAATTCTTCAGTTCGTCCACAAATGCCGGGGTATCTTCGCCTTGAAGTATTTTAGCAACTACAGAGCCGCCCTCTTTCAACAGATCGTCGGCAATCTGAAAAACATGTTCGACCAATCGAAGCGATATTTGAGAGTCCATGAATTTATTTCCCGTTGTATTTGGCAATGCATCACTTGTAATGAGATCGAAAATCACCGGGTCCCTTGATTTCGAGATTGAGGTAAAAGCCTTTGGATCCATATCTTGAATGTCCGATTTGATAAAGGTAAACCTGGGGTCACTAATCCTGATCTTATTATTCAGATCCACGCCAATGATACTCCCGTTTCTTATCTTGCTGAGCATATAGAGGCTCCAGGAGCCGGGTGTACAACCTATATCGAGAACGCGCAAACCCTTTCTAATCAGGCGGTATTTCTTATCGATCTCTATCAGTTTATACACGGATCTTGCGGGGTAATTTTCTGACTTAGCTTTTTTGAAATAGAAATCATGAATTTTTTTCATTGTGCAGATGGTTTTAAACAATATTCAGCGTCTGTAATGTATATATTTTTATTTAATATTTCAATCCCAAAGAAATCGGCGTTGCTGAAATAATCGTAGATTTTCCTCCGATTTCAGTGTTATAATGAGTCTAACTTCAGTGAGTTGGAGATACGCGATGAAAACCATTCTCTATTCCATCCGGAAAACGATTTCCAGTATAAGGGATCTGCTTACAATCCCCAAGGGGATAGTTAGCAATACAAAGAGATACGAAGCGTTTACACTGATCGAATTGATGGTGGTTATTGTAATACTCGGTATACTTGCTGCTTTTATTGTACCCCGAGTAACGAAGAGACCTGAGGATGCACGGGTTACAAAAGCGAAGATAGAGATATCAAACCTCGAACAGGCACTTGAGCTGTACTACCTCGATAATGGCAGCTATCCGAGCACAGAACAGGGATTGCAGGCTCTTGTTGAAAAACCAAGCACAGGAGAAACTCCTGAAAACTGGCGTACGGGTGGGTACCTGGCGAAGTCCAGAATTGCAAAAGATCCCTGGGGAAATGAGTATATGTACGTGTCTCCCGGAATTCATAGCGAGGATTATGACCTCTATTCCCTTGGTAAAGATGGATCCGAAGGCGGCGAAGGATACGATGCGGATATAACGAACTGGGAATGAGCTCGTGGTCTCAATATAAACAATGGGCAAACATCATTCACAGAGGAGCGTTCGGCCTCATGCATTTACACTTGTCGAGCTCCTTGTGGTTCTCGTTATTCTCTCAATCGCGCTTTTTATCGTTACCCCTCGGTTTGTTTCCTTTGTAAATCCAGAGAGAGCAAAAAATTTTATTCTTGGACTTCAGAATACTCTCAATTATTTAGGTGAGAAAGCAATACTGGAGAAACGGATATACCTTTTTCATTTTGATCTCGATGAACGGCGCTACTATTTTACGGTTTCGGAGGGTGACAATCCTTCAGGAGCGGTAACCGATCGGTATCTGAGAGCCGGGGAATTTCCCCAAAAACTAAATGTGGAGAGAATTGTTGTGATTCCGGGTGATATATTCTATGACGGTGAGGTGGCCGTACCATTTACACCGAATGGAATGCTATTTTCATTTGAGATATATTTTCTGGGGGACGAGGAAACCCGCTATGTGTTGAGTGGAAACAGTATCAACAACCGTATTGAGCTGTTTAAAATAAAAAATGAATCTCGTGAGATTTTTAAATAGAAACGTGATTTCTAAACCGAAAGTAGATTGAGGATGGCCTGCCGAATATCTGGTTCTGCAAAAACCGCAGTCCCGGCAACCAGAACATTTGCACCTGTATTTACGATACCTGAGGCGGTTTTCATGTTTACACCCCCATCGACAGCAATATCGTAATTTAGTTTGTTATCAATTCTGTGCTTGTGGGCTTTCTCCATTTTTACGAGTGTTTTATCCAAAAAGCTCTGACCGCCAAAACCGGGATAGACGGAAAGTATGATCAGATATTCAATGAAGGGAAGATAATCGTATATCATTTTGAGAGGT
The DNA here is from genome assembly GCA_964347455.1 of uncultured Spirochaetota bacterium. Classification (GTDB taxonomy): domain Bacteria; phylum Spirochaetota; class B62-G9; order B62-G9; family DRHN01; genus JAGLSF01. Next base: position 14,682 of record CAYFYU010000084.1, read on the forward strand.
CGGTCAGGATTTATTGCGAGACCCGGTTTTATCTTCTCATCATGCATTCTTTTCATGATGCGGTGCGAGTCTTTTACCGCATCTTCCTGCACGATGATATAATCCGGTCTGACTCTGATGAAATCATCCAATCGCTCATCGGCATTTGATATCATAAGATGGGCAACGAGTGGTATCCGTACCCTTTTCTTCAGTGCAGGAATGAGCTCAATACCGAAGCTGATATTTGGCACGTAGTGGCCATCCATATAATCAAGGTGCAGGGAGCCTGCTCCTCCTGCTTCGGCTTCAAGGGCGGCATCGGCCAGGGCCCCATAATCTGCTGCGAGAAGTGATGGACTTACGGAATGCTTAAACTCCATGGACTTTCCTTAGTTCCTTGAGGTAGAGATCGACATTTTTTCCGAGCTCATTCATAGCATTCACAACAGCTTGATAGGCTGAGCGTTCCCGGGTGGAACCAGCCCCCTTTTTTTGAACTTCATCCCTGTAAAGTATGGTTAGAGAACCCGGGTCAATAATTTGTATCATTATGTTTGCGCTTGAAAAGAAGAAATCGACCGATTGTTGCGATATAAACGAGGTATTAATACGTGTTAGCACAAGGTTTTCTGCATTGGCGAGAACGTTGATAGAGGCAAGGTCCATCGACAGCGCCCTATTGAAGAGAATTTTTTCCTTCATATAAATACATTCCACATCTGAGAATCCGTTTTCAAAGAAAATCTCGGTTATGAATCCACTGAGGTATGTAAATTGAGCACTGGTTTCCAATGTGTCCGTACTCTCAAAATATATGTACACTCGCTGCGGTTGATCGAGAATTGAAATAGAGCTAAATGTGTAGCTCTGGCTTAAAGAATCGAGCTGAATCGACCTGTCATCTGATTCCAAAACGATACTGGCTTCGATTGAGATGGTCTGGTCATAGTTATCTATCCTTTCAACATAGCATTTTGCAATCCCCGCATCGTTGGTTATTGCATCCGCAGTGAGAAGTCCCATACCGTCTGTAAATTGAAAATGAATCGGCATATCGTAAACAGGGTACAGTTCCTCGTCTCTCTTATAGTAGAGGAGAAAATAGAGTGGATTGGACAAACCTTTACCTTTAGTAATCGTTTCCATTCGATAATGAGATTCTGATAGAAGTGAACTTACAAGGTTATCGATTTCGATTTTGATTTTAGTGTTGTCAGGATCTTTTTCCAATGCCTTTATGAGAAGCAACAACGCCCGGTGAATATCCCTTTCATCCACTGCTTCCAAAGCTCTCTTATAGTAATCCTCAGATATCGGATTTTCTGAAGGCCGTGAAACATCTTGGGTAACCGGTATCGCAACGCAGGATGAAAGGATTGTAATAGTTAGTATTAGGGGTGAAATGAAAAATGTTATATAACAATTCATGGGTATTTATATTTGATTGAGAGGCTTTGTCAGTCCAAGAATAGTGCAGGGGACCCGAATTGTCTACAAAATTATGTTTTTCATTTTACCCTCCGTTAGTATACTTAGTTCGTGGTAACTGATAAACAATGTGGTAACATCGTCTATTAAGGTAACAGGAAGATGGTTATTAATGAGAATCTTGAGAGAAAAATAATCCCAATTGCAAGTGGTAAGGGGGGAGTAGGGAAGACTATTATTGCGGCAAATCTCGCCCTCGAACTTGCCGCAAACGAGAAGCGTACCGTGGTCATAGATCTCGACCTTGGCGGTTCAAATCTGCACTCAGCGTTAGGTTTAAAAAACATACATCTTGGAATCGGTAATTATCTCAGTTCCCGTGGGGTGAAATTCAAAGATATCGTTGTGTCCACGAAATATGAGAATCTCAGATTCATACCGGGCGATGTACTTGTGTCCGGGTTGACGAATACCCAGTTTTCACAGAAAAAAAAGCTGCTTCAGAACATCCTCGATCTCGATTCGGATTATATTGTTCTCGATCTCGGTTCTGGTAGCAATTATCATGTACTCGATTTCTTTCTCATCTCAAATTCAGGCTTAATAGTCATTACCGGTCAGACGACGTCGATGTTAAATGGTTACAGTTTCCTGAAAAACCTCCTGTTTAGATTTCTTCTGAGAGTTTTTGTATCTCACAAGGGGATTTCATCTTACTTGAAGAAACTCTTGAGAGAAAAAAAACCCAATGTTTCTGCCTCAATGGAAGAAGTATTGGCCGGAATTATGAAAATTGACCGTGAAGCAGGTGAAAAAACAAAAAAATATCTTGCCGCTCTTCAGCCAAAGTTCGTTGTAAATATGGCTGCTTCTCCTGCAGATCTTGAATTAGCGGAAAAGCTAAGGGATCTGGTAAGAAAAAATCTTTCTGTCGAAGTGGAATGTATGGGGCTTATCTTTAGAGATGAGTCTGTTGATAGATCGGTTGAAGAGGGAAAACCCCTAATCATCTCCCAGGGTGATTCAATCGCCGCAAAAGAAATAGCCAGAATTACCCAGAAGCTACTACAATCTGAAAACTATCCTCAAATGCCCCTGGAGCTAGACTACTATGCAGATACCTACGAGCTTGCCCTCATCGAAGCCCAGAATGATTTCGAAGAGTTGCAGTCCCGTGGCAAAGAGGGTGAAGAGGAGGTCGATGCCGGAGACCTGCTCGCTATAATAAGTGACCAGAAAAAGCAGATCAATGAGCTCCGGGGAACAATCCGTATGCTTACGTTGAAGAACCGCTGAACCCACCATTTTCAATTGACACACGGGTGCACAGTACCCTAAATTAGTTCATGGAATTGGAACGAGCATTCAAGCTTTTGAAGTTGTCTCCAAATTGTTCTCTTGAAAAGCTGAATGAATCCTTTCGAAAACTCGCCAAAATTTATCATCCAGATTCAAATAAGGGCAGGGAAAAATGGGCTCACCGAACAATGACCGAGCTAAACCTTGCTTATGAGAAGGTGCTGGATTTTATTACCACACCCGTCAAAGAGGCAAAAGATGAAACACCGCTATCAGGTGTGAGTAAGTTTTCGATCCTGTTCAACAGAACGATACAAAAGGTTCTTGAGGGAATCTATATCTACTATCAGTATGGATTGGAAAACGTGAGACTCCGTTATGAAGGAGTGCGGAAATTTCGGTATAGAGATGCACTCCGATATATCAGGGATGGCATTCG
>CAYFYU010000085.1:0-17761 GCA_964347455.1 uncultured Spirochaetota bacterium
ATGTTCGGAAAGGATAACCGCTGAAAGCATCTAAGCGGGAAGCCTACCTCAAGATAAGATATCCCTGCTCTTTAAGGGCACTGAAGGTACCTCGAAGATTACGAGGTTGATAGGCTGGAGGTGTAAGCACGGTAACGTGTTTAGCCGACCAGTACTAATATACCGTGAGGCTTGACCATATAATTTTAGTTTTCTTATGTACCAGCAAGGTCGGGTCGACGACTCTGTTCGGCGCAAAGAGCTGGTTATAATAAGGCCTCTTTGATCCCTTTTTCTAATTCGTAATATAGAAAATTTACCTGGTGACCATAGCAGGGAGGTAACACCTGTTTCCATTCCGAACACAGAAGTTAAGCTCCCGAGCGCCGATGGTACTGTACGGGTAACCGTATGGGAGAGTAGGACGTCGCCGGGTTTTTTTTTACCAGAGTTATGCAAATGTTCTCATGAGAATTCGGTGCTCAGGTACCGTTCTGCGGTGTCAGGCAGTATGGACACGATTAACTTTCCTTCGCTTGCCTTTCGTTTCGCAACTTTTACAGATGCTGCGGCAGCAGCTCCAGATGAAATACCGGCCAGAATGCCTTCCTCGCTCGCGAGCCGCCGTGCCATATCTATTGCTTCCATATTCTCTATCTGGACGATTTCATCGATAACACTTCTGTTCAATACATCAGGTATGAATCCTGCACCGATGCCTTGAATGCGATGGGGTCCGGGGATCCCCCCTGAAAGTACCGGAGATGATGCCGGCTCAACAGCAACTATTTTTACAGAAGGGTTTCTCTTTTTCAACACCTCTCCAACACCAGTTAAGGTTCCACCCGTTCCAACTCCTGCTATGAATATGTCCACCCGTCCGTCAGTATCTCGCCAGATCTCCTCTGCAGTGGTTTTACGATGTATCTGCGGATTGGCCGGATTTTTGAACTGCTGTGGCATGAAGGTGTCGTTTCTTTTCGCAATAATCTCCTTCGCTTTTTCAACTGCACCAATCATCCCCTCCTCTGCAGGAGTCAGGATGATCTCTGCTCCCAGTAGTTCGAGGAGCTTCCTTCTCTCAATAGTCATGGACTCGGGCATGGTGAGAACGAGCTTGTATCCTTTTGCAGCTGCCGCCCATGCAAGCGCGATTCCCGTGTTTCCACTCGTAGGCTCGACTATGGTCATGTCGGATTTCAACGTTCCCGCCCTTTCTGCGGCCTCTATCATGCTCACCCCAATACGGTCCTTGACACTGCTGGCGGGGTTGTAGAATTCCAGTTTACCGGCAATTCTGGCCTTTGTATCGTTCCCAATGCGATTCAGCCATACGAGTGGTGTGTTCCCGACCAGTTCGGTAAGATCTCTCGCTATTTTCATCTTCCCTGACCTCCCGCCATGTTTTGTTAATGGTGATAATTTCAGTTGTGTCTCTACAGGCTACACTACATTTTTATAATATGTAGATATTTAAGATAAATAAGTACAGAAGAATTAATAGGATTGGTCTTCAATAACTGGGAGCTTACCCTTTCTTCATCACCGTGACACAGAAATGCTTATCCTTCTTCTTAATATCCATAACGTCCTGCCCCTCTTCCCGAAAGCTTGCAGGCACATTTCTTATGGGTTCACCGTCGTCGAGCAGAATGTCGAGTATCTCGCCTATTTTCATCTTTTCAAGCTCCAGTTTTGCCCTGACAAAGTTCATCGGACATTTAACGCCGCGAAGATCCAACAGGTGACTCTCAAGGGAAGCTACAGCAGTTTCTTCGATTTTTTGTCCAAGAGGCTCAAGCTTGAATTGAAAATTGGAATCGAGCGAGTAGAAGAGTTTTTCAATCCTTTGGGTGAGTGTGTTTATGGGTCTGGCCAAATCACCGATCGATTTTCTTTCGCCCTTTCGCCATGCAAGCGCTCCGTCTATGAGCTGCTGTCCTATCGGCTCAACCCAACCTGGTTCAATCAGATGCCGGCTGAATGCGCTGAACACTTCCTGATCTTTTTTCGGCTCAAGGCCGAAGATCACGAGAAGTGCCCTTGTAGACGAGAGGAGCGCACCGTACAGAGTGTTGTTTTTCTTCTCTGCATTATCGATTTTTCCTGCAGCTTCGAGGGATTCCTTTGCTGTGTCAATGTCCATTCTGATCAAATCCATGACTCCAGCTCCGCACTCTCCAGGTCCTCTTCCGGCCATGGAAAAAGGTTCGCTCCTTCCGAAGTCGTAGTAATAATCCCTGGGAAGCTTGTGGAGGGGTATTGAGCGGTGACGGGAGATGGCATCCTTCAAAGTGCTGGTTGAAATATCCCGCGGTGATGAAATGATTTCTTTCAGGAAAGCCGGTATCTGCTTCGCAGGAAGAGACCCGAGGTATTCCCCAAGATGCGCTTCTCCCTCGGCGATGTGCGCCCCGAATATCACATCGTAGAAGGGCATGAGCTTATTCTGTACTCTCCTCGCCTTTCCCTCGAAACCTATATCACCGATATGGTGATGCCCGCAGCAGTTCGGACAGCCGCTGATCTTGACAACGACATCCTGCTGCTGCGAAGGCATCTTCAAAGAGGCTATCTCCCGCTCCAGTATCTCGGCAAGACCACGGGAGTTGCAAAGCCCCAGTTTGCAAGTAGTAGCACCTGCACATGATACCACGCTGACACCATTTCCGTTAATGACGTTGATGCTCAGCTTTTTAAGGGTTCGGAATATCTCTTGGATATGTGATCCTCCGACGCCGCATATAATGAGATCCTGGAGCTGGGTTGTTCGTACGAAGCCTTCACCATATCGTTTTGCCAGATGACCAACATAGACGAGGTCATCTGCCGGTATGTTGCCCACTTTCAGAGCTAGGAGAATGGAGTAGAGTCCCGGAGTTTTATCGTTTTCTACCAGTCGGGTGATAGAAGCGTTCAAGTGCCCACGAATTTGAATATCGTTTCCTGATTCATGATTTCGTTCGATTTCCCGTATTTCAGGAACCGGATCGGAAAGTCCCTCCCTCTTGATTCTGCTCAACTCGGTCTGGTAGAGTTTTACAAACTCTCTCTGTCCAAAACGCATTAGAACATAGCGGAGTCGTGCTCGATGCTTGTTCGTCCTGTCCCCATGGATATCGAAGAGTCGTTTCACCGCTTCCGTAACCTGAAATATTCTTTGAGCAGGTATAAAATCTTCTACTGAAACAGCTGTTCGGGAGCTTGAGCCAAGTCCGCCTCCTGCATAAACGGAAAAGCCCTCTTCACCGTCCTGCACATGGGCAAAAAAACCAATGTCGGCAACTGATGCGAAGGCGCAATCCTTTAGACATCCGGAGAATGCTACCTTGAATTTGCGTGGAAGGTTGAAAGCACTGTTGTTCTGCAGAAGGTATTCGCTCAGTGCAACTGCATAGGGTGCCACATCGAATGCTTCATCTGGGCAGACCCCGCTTCGAGGACAGACGGTCACGTTACGTACCGTGTTTCCCCCTCCACCGCGTGGGGAGAGACCCACCTCGAGCAGTTTTTCGAGGATGTCTGGAGTGTGTTCAACGGCAACATCATGAATCTGAAGATCTTGCCTTGTTGTAACATGTATGACACCGCTTCCATAGGTCTCGCTCAGTTCAGCTATTCGTTTGAGCTGATGGGGTAGGGCGATACCTGCAGGGATGCGAATGCGTATCATGTATCTTCCTGAAACCCGCTGCTCATAGATGCCCATGGGAACACGGTATGCCTTGAATTGTGCCGGTGATGTTTCTTCACGCAGGAATTTCTCGACCCGTTGCCTGTAATTGCTGGTATCGCGCCGTATGTTCTCAGGTATCTCTAAAATGGCTTTTGGGATGTCTTTCATTGTTTCTCCGTCATTCTGTACTGTTCTGTCCATTTATATCTGATAATCGAGCTTGAGAGGGCGGGTATGTATCCCGCATTCTCCCCCGCATTTGCTCGTCCCTATCCATCGGCCGGCACGCTCGTCCTTGCCTGCTGCGATCTGCGTGCAGGGCTCACAACCCAGAGAACGGTACCCCCTTGCGTAGAGCGGATTGACCCGAACCTGATTGAGAGCGAGGTACTGCCACACCTCCCGCTCATACCAGATGAGAATCGGATTGAGCTTGATGAGACCCTCGTCTCGTTCTTCAACTTCCCTGAAATCAGTTCTGGTTCTTCCCTCTGTGCAGCGAAGGCCTGTACCCCAGCAGGTGACTCTCATTTCTTTGATCGCCTTCCTTGTGGGCTCCACTTTGAGAATGTTGCAGCAGAGATCGGGATCCAATGCATATAACTCTTTGGGAGTCTGTGCATCATTGCGATAGACCTGCAGCTCAGGATACTTTGCAACTTCCTCATGCATGAATTGTACGGTTTCACGAGGCTTGTACCGTGTGGTTACGATGAAACCTCGAATCTCCGAGCTTACCCTCTTTGCCAGATGCCAGACAACAACTGAATCTTTACCGAGGCTGTTCGCTATAACAAAACCCTTACCAAACTCACGATAAGCATGATCTATCAGTGCCAGTGAGCGTTCGACCTTTTGAGAGAAGTTCAGTCCCTCTACCAGGCTCTTGACATCATCCTCTTTTTGAGTGACAAGCATATTGTGTTTCCCCCTGAAGTGTAAATGGATACACCATTGTCAAAGTGATTAGCCCATTATCAGAGGAGAGTTCTCCAGCCTGAAATTATGGGTTGTTAGGGAAAGCAAAGAAACGAAATAAGTAATTTCCTCTAAATGGCGTAGTTGAGCATAAAGGATTTTCTTCCCGCTCTTTCCATTTCAATGAGCTCTGCAAAGCTCACTGAATCACACATTTCACTTACCGCTTTTCTCACATTTTCCCACATATTTTTAAAGGCGTAATCTCCACGAATAGGGGCTTCCCTCATAGGATTTGCCGGTTTTTTAATTGGTCCCTGTACCGCTTTGATTATTTCGCCAACCGTTATGTCTTGAGGTTTACGGGCAAGAACGTAGCCACCATGTTTACCACGTACGGACTCAACATACCCCGCATGCTTGAGTTGATTCAATATTACCTCGAGAAATCTAATCGGTATGGACTGTGTATCGGCTATAGTGCGGATTTTTATCGGTTCTTCAGTCCTCAAAAGGGAGAGTTCGAAAACCGCACGCAAAGCATACAAACATTTTTTTGAAATAAACATAGAATCCTATATATATCTTTACTAAATCGATTGACTTAATTATATAATATTCGAAAAAAAAGTCAAGTTTTTTTTAAAAAAAATTTACTTTCGTGTGGTTCTAAAGGAGGGCGGCAATGGTGTATCAAAATAATGTTTTAAGATTTTTCGGTCTCATTGGAACTATCGAGGGGATTTCGGGAAAGAATCTGTTTGATACGATCAACCTCTCTAGATAGCCGTGCTTGCTTTTTTCCCATCCAGAGCGTGTAACTTCCGATTGTTACCAAAATTATTGTATATGCTGCAAAGAGGTACCAAAAATTGATCATCACTTTCTCCTGTTAAGTTCTCCTGTCAAAATGAACTCTTATCCCGTTGAGGGAGATTTCGGTTTTACCCAGACGCACCCGAAGGAGAAGCAGGTATGTATAGAGCAGAGTAAATGCAACAATACAGAGGACGAGGGTGACGAGCATGGAAGGGGCGAGTCCCATCCTTTCAGATGTAATCATCACTGGATGCATCGTTCTCCACCAGAGTATTGAAAGAAAAACAATCGGCACGTCGACAAAACCTGCAATGCCTATAACGGCGGATATCTTTGCACGTTTCTCCTCACCATCAACTGCACCTCTCACCATCACGTATCCTAGGTAGATGAGCCAGAGTATAAACATGGTTGTTAATCTAGGTTCCCATATCCACCAGGTATTCCAGGCGCGCCTGGCCCATAGGGAGCCGGTGACGAGTACCAGTGTGCTGAATACCACACCGATCTCTGCCGATGCACTGGCAACAATGTCCCAGTGAATGGACCCTGTCGTCAAGAAGAAAATTCCGCAAATGAAAACGATAAAAAAGGCGAGAAAACTTATCCAGGCAAGCGGGAGGTGGAAGTAGAAGATTCGCTGTACATCACCCATAGTCCGTTCAGTTGGCACAAAAATGAGGGCAAAGTAGAGAGCAACTACGATGGCAATAAATGAGGAAACACCCAGCAATGTGGTGTAGTTGCCTTTTTTTATCATATGCTATACTCCTTTACTCTCCAATAACATGTTCGAAGGTCAATAAACCAACCACGAAAAATATGCCGTCATAAGCTATAAGGAGATTCATCCAGCCACGTGCTACCCCAACAGGCTGTCCCTTCAAAACCTCTGCCGTTAATCGCACAGCGGCAATGAGAAGCGGTATTATAATGGGAAAAAGCAGTACCGGAAGGAGTATCTCACGTAGACGAATATTGGAAGCCATGGCTGAATAGAGGGAGCCCACCGTGACGAACCCGAATGTGGCAAGCCCCAGAATGACTCCAAGCCCGGGAAGAAGTGGAAGAATATTCACATTGAAGAAGATTCCAAAGGCAAGCAGGCTGATAAATTCCACCATGAAGAGGAACACAAGATTGCTCAGCAGCTTCCCGAGGAAGATAGCGCTTCTATCCATTGGTGCGAGCATCAACCCTCTTAAACCACCCTGTTCCTGCTCAGCTGAAAATGACCGTGCAAGCCCCAGCATACCTGCAAAGGAAAACGCTACCCACAGGAAACCAGGAGCAAGGGACTCCAGGTTTTGCGTACCCGGCTCGAAGAGGAAATTAAATATGATGATGATGGTGAGAGAAAAGACGAGCATTGCCGGCACGAGTTTTTTTGCCCGCGTCTCAGAAATCAGGTCTTTGACTGTAATAGAAAGCACCTTGCCGAAATAGCCCATCCTGTTCACCGCTCAGTATATTGAAAGTAGATTTCTTCGAGGTTTATACCTCTCAATTCCTCTTCTGAAGCGCTATACTTGAGGCCACCGGACCTGAGGATTGCCAAGTGTGTGCAACCCTGTGCCCCCAGTGCGAGGTTATGAGAGGTCATGACGATTATACGTTGTTTCGTTCTGTACTTCTGCAGCATGCCCTGCAAACGCCTCACGCCCGCCTGGTCAAGCCCGGTAAAGGGCTCGTCCAGGAGCAGAATCGATGGTTCATGGAGGAGGGCTCTGGCTATGGCGAGACGTTGCTGCATGCCCCGTGAAAAGTTGCGGACCCGTTCTCCGGCCCAGTCCTCGAGCTCCAATTCCTTGAGCATAAAACGTGCCCGAACCTTGACATCTGGAATACCGTAAAGCCTTCCGAAAAATGTCAGGTTTTCATGGGCGGTAAGATCTCCGTAGAGGAATGTTTGATGGGAAATAACACCGATATGCTTTCGTAGCCTGTTTTCGTCATTTTCTGTTTCCAGTCCATGTAATTTCAGTGTGCCTCCGGTCGGTCTGATGAGCAGTGACAGTATCCCGATCAGCGTTGTTTTTCCGGCACCATTGGGCCCGAAAATCGACCAGGATTCACCGGCTCGCACAGTCAAATCGATACCGCGGAGAGCACAGATATAACCAAAGTTTTTCTCCAATCCAACTGCATGAATGGAGGCGTTCGTTTCGCTGCTCATAGATGGTGGCTCCGGTTTTTCAGTTGATCGGCAACATCCAGCAGCAATTGCATCTTTTCCTCTCTTATGGTACGGTAATCGTGCTCCAGTATGCTTCCCCTCGAAAAGTCGTTGTCCAGCATAGCGATCTCTGTGACAAGAGCGCTCCTCCTCTTTGAGAGCTGTTCGATGCGTTCGGTATACGGGTCCTTTCGTCTGAACGCATAGATATAGAGTATTGTGAGTGCAGATACGAAGGCAATGCCAGTAAGAATGCCTGCTCGAACGAAATTAATGCCCGCTCTAGGAAGATTTTCGATCCTCAGGGTAATTTCCGTCCCGGAGTCAAGATCTCTACTAGAAAGGCGGTAAAACCGTTCTTCATCGACCACAAAGGCTTCCTGAGGCTGAAGCTGCTCACTTACCATATTTGCGCCTGGCACACCGAGAAAAACATCAATGCTTTTCGTACTGTAATTCAATACCCGGTTCAGACTGTAGGACTTTTTATCCACGGGAATATCGTAAGACCAGTGCAGCTGATGGCCTTTTGGGTGGATCGGCTCATAGAGGTACACGCTGCTGTCCTGAACCATTATGTTCATAGCTTCAAGCCCGGGTCCTAATCTAATATTTTTGGCATCCAAAGGCAGGGTGAGAACCATTGACAGCCCTTCCTTTCCTACATACGTGAAGGGGACGGTGTTGCGAACTGCCATGATTTCCTGAATATGTATACCCCGTTCTCCTCTCCTGATGATTACGTGAAGGTTTTCAACCACGACATTCGAACCATCCCATGATTTTTCGTAAATAGCGAGATCACTTTCCCTCTCAGGGCTTTCTCTGTCGAGAAGTATTGGCTCGCTGAAATACTCGATATCCTCATAGGAGGTAATCACGACATACATGATATTTGGATCGACCTCGAGATCCTGAAATTTAAAACGCCCTGTTTCGTCTGTAAGGGTCTCTGTGGTGTTTGAGAGGGTTGCACCGCGATAGGATTGGACCCGAACGATCTGGCCTGCCAGTAACTGATTGTCAAAGGACCCGTTCAGCACCCTACCGGTGATTGTTCCCTGTATTGTCGGTTTTTCACCCTGTTCAGCAAGGAGAGTGGAGAAGGCAAACACGAACAATATAAAAAAAACAAAGATAATTCGTCTCATCTTTCATTCTCCTCCAAAACTGATACAGATGTGCCGCAGCTGGAGCAAAATTTATCACCGTCCTGAAGGTCAACCCCACATTGAGGGCAGAAGTATTTCAATTGTGCACCGCAATGGTTACAGAAACGAGCATCCGGAAGGCTGAGACTCCCGCAGATTTTGCATGGATTGCCAAGTTCTGCACCGCAATAAGCGCAAAATCTACCTTTACTGGTGTTTTCCTTTCCGCATGAAGAGCAGAGATTGGGGGATACGCCGGTATTAGTGGTTTTTTGAGAAATCATAGCGCGTCTTCTTCCAATCTCCTCTTCGATCTCCTTCTCGAGCAAAATAGTCTCACTTACAGCTCCCTCCTCAAGCACTCGAATCGTGGCAAGTGCATCGGCCTTGTAAGTACGGTAGAGGCTTTGATAGTCTTCATCGGAAAGTTTGTTTGTTCGGTAGTCGAAATCGAGCTCCCGTAATGCCCTGTAGCTCGATTCTTTTTTGCTCATGAGCTCGTGTTCGGTATTATTGATGTCGTCCAGGATGGTATCCTTTCGAATCCTTTGACGCACAAAAGGGTATCCGATGATCACAAGCACACCAAAAACCATAAAGACCATGATCGCAATCATCTACTCCACTCCTTAATCGAAATCCTCAAGCTCACGCTCAAAGATTCTTTCGTATTTCTCAGGCGGTTTCTCACTTATGTTATCCGAACTTTCGGGAGAAGAAAGAGTGTATCGACGTCTTCGGGTCCATAGCACGATGAGTGTGGCTATGACACCGAGTCCCACGGTGATGCTGACAATGGGGAGTATCCACACCGTGAGGTTGAATCCCTTTTTTGTTGGAGATGATAAAACCACCTCTCCGTACTGCGCTACGAAAAATGTTGTGATCTGCTCCTTCGTCTCGCCGCGTTCGAGCATTTCGGCGATTGTCTCTCGCATGGGAATTGCAACGCCGCAGTCACTGTGGTTGCAGTTGTTCAGAACGAGTCCGCATCCACATTGACAGACCAGCTCGTTTGAAACATCCTCAGCCGTGAATGCGTGGACCCTTTCAAACAGAAGGAATATCAATAACAAACTGAGTACAGTGCTCCCTACCCTATATTTCATAGTCGAACACCTCCCGTGCATATTTAATTCGAAGCCGCTCCTTTTCCCTCCTATCAGGGAGCATTACCACTATGGTTCCGATCGAGAGCACAATGCTACCGATCCATATCCAGGCCATAAGGGGGCTTATGATCAGCTTGAAAGTGGCTCCCAAGCTCTCATCCTCATAGCCGGCCAGGATGGCATAGATATCTTCTTTCAGGGTTGTCCGTATTGCCACCTCCGAAGTGGTCTGCACATCAGCATGTTCATGGGTTTCTATTGCAGGGTTGAGAGATCCGTACTTTTTACCGTCAAGCCACACGGATAGCGTTGCGGCAGTAACGAGTTTATTAGCCGTGGGGTACTGTACCATACTTTCGTAGGTTATCGTATAGTTTCTGAGGTCGATGCTCTCACCTTTTAAAAGGTGTGCTTCCTTTTCAACTTTAAAGGCGGACGACCCCGTTATACCAAGAAATATGAGCACCACTCCGATATGGACGAAGTAACCACCGTAACGGCGTTTGTTTTGCCAGATCAGCTTTCCGAGGGCAACGATATAAGATTCCTTCCTCATTGCATGCCGTGCACGAGTACCGCGCACAAACTCGATGAAAATGGTAGACAGCACAAAAATTGAAAGGCTGAACGACAGAAGGCTGTACCCATGGCGAATGCCCAATCCGTAGAGTACTCCACCGCTTACAATTGCAATGAGAAAGGGAAGCAAAACATTTTTCCGCAGGTTTCGACCTGAAGCTTTTCGCCAGGCGATAATGGGGCAGACACCCGTGAGGAAAAGCAGGGCCAGACCGATAGGAACGTTGACCTGGTTGAAGAAGGGAGGGCCAACGGTAATTTTCATACCCGTTACCGCTTCTGAAATTATTGGAAAGACCGTTCCCAGAAACACGGAAAATGCTGCACCCACAAAGATCAGATTATTAAAGAGGAAGCTGCTTTCACGAGAAATGAGTGAATCAAGCTCATTGGAGCTCTTTAGATAGGGCAGGCGATTGTTGATGAGCATCACTGACACAACGAGGGTGACGCCAATAAAGGCGAGAAAAAAAGGTCCCAAGGCTGACTGCCCAAAGGAATGAACAGAAGAAATTATTCCACTTCTCGTGATGAAGGTCCCGAATATGCTCAGAAGAAAGGTCACTACAATGAGACTCACATTCCAGACTTTGAGCATGTTCTTGCGCTCCTGGATCATAACGGAGTGCAGATAGGCTGTCCCGGTGAGCCATGGTATGAGGGAGGCATTCTCCACAGGATCCCATGCCCAGTATCCACCCCATCCTAACTCCACGTACGCCCACTGGGCACCAAGAAGAATTCCAACTCCCAGGAAAAACCATGAGAATATGGTCCAGCGCCGGGTGCTCCTGATCCAAATGTCCCCAAGTTGACCAGTAATGAGTGCGGCTATTGCAAAGGCAAAGGGCACAGTAAATCCGACATAGCCGATTAAAAGTGTGGGTGGATGAAAGAACATACCCGGATTCTGGAGAAGGGGATTCAGTCCCTGTCCATCGACCGGAACAAAGTCGAGCCTGGCGAACGGAGAGGTGATAAAGGTGATGAGAATCAAAAAGAAGAGCTCAACGCTCATGAGGACTATGAGCACATAGGGTATCAACGTTCTGTTCTGGCGTCTGTTCTGGAACATGACTATTGACGTGAAAACAGTAAGGAGCCATCCCCAGAACAGGAGAGAGCCTTCCTGGCCTCCCCACACTGCCGAGAGAGTGTATAGAAGAGGCAGGCTGTTGTTCGAGTAGTTCGCCACATAGGCAACCTGATAGTCGTGAGTTAAAAATGTCCATAGGAGTATTGCCATACTGATGGTCAGCAGTACGGTTACAGCATAAGCGGCACTTGTCGAGCTGAGTATGAAATCTCTTCTCTGCAACCGCGCCCCGATTATAGCGGCAGTTATGGAATATGAAGTTGCCAGGACAGCGAGTAAAAGCGAAAAATAACCGATATCAGCCATTTCCACATCTCCCTAGAAAAATCTGAGTATTGATAGCAATCTAATCGTTTTCAGGATGCCGGCTCATATTTCGAGGGGCATTTTGGGAAAAGAGCAGTTGCTCTGAAAACACCATCGGGTGTGAAGCGGCCCTCTACGACAATTTCGACTCCATTCTGAAAGGTATCGGGAACCACACCGCTGTACACCACAGGCATCTGCGTTTCGCCGTCGGTAACCAAAAAGGCAAGGATGAGGTTTTTTGCATCGTATTCGATCGAACCATCCAATACGATACCGCCGAGCCTCAGCCCACGGTCGTATGCAGAAGAACCGCTTGCGGCAATCTCGCTTGGAGTCATGTACAGAACCTTTGTGTCACGAATACCGGCATACACCATGTACCCTACTACAATGACGACCACAAAACCGGCGATTATGAATTTTGTTTTTTTCGATTTAAAAGTGATTCTCATTATTTTGCTCCACAGGATTACGTTTAAAATAAATTATGCTGAGCCATTGAAATCAATTTAAAGCACCCTGTTTCCATACCGCTCCTCAACCTTGGTGATCACCTCATTGTCTGGCAGCCCCTGATTCAGGAGGTACTGAATGTAGCTCTTCGCTTCGTTGGCACCCCCCACTATATCGCATGTGCAGGTATCGAGCCGGGCGATGCCACACTGTCCGCATGGACAGTTAAAATTAGAGGCTATACGCTGGACATCCGCTGCCCACACAATGCTGGTTTCGTTTCCTTTACTTACCGTTTGCGCTCGGCGTGGTAGGGTCAACAGGAGAATCCCACCAATTACAATAATAATTAATGCCAGTGATGAATATCCCACCAATTTTGTTCTGGCCGCGCGGCTAGGAGTTCCACTCCTTTTGTATGGTTTTGGGACGGTTTTTTTCTTTTTCGAGGCTTGAAAGTTGGAACGAGCTGATGGGATCATCGACCCTACTTTCGTGCCGCAGTATAGGCAATATTTACTTTTTGGGGGAAGTTCATTTCCGCAATGTCTACAGAAAAGGTCAGCGTGCAGCTGATCCCCACAATTAGTGCAGAAATTACTTTGGTTTGAGTTTTCAAAACCACACCGTGAACATTTCATCAGTATCTCCTCCTTAGTAATGCTGATGGCAGCACGCTTCTTCTTGTTTTTTAACAGTAAAATTTTAACAATCTTAATGACACTATTTTATACTCTACGGGGGTAGGGCAGCAACTCTTAAATTATATCACTGATTTTTTAAGTAAGTCAAATACATTTTATCGAAATTAATACGCGGACATTTTCATCCTTCACATCGAATTACCAATTAGTCTTGACATTCTTCATTACTTTAAATAAAATGAACAATAATACCTTACAGAGGTATAGTATATATGGGATAGATTTATTTGGTCATAACCAACTGAAGTGGTTTTTATACTCAATCGGTAGACTTGGATGGGTTGATGTTTAATCGGGCATTTTCATACAGTTCAAATGGAGGAGAAAAAATGCAAAAGCATCGCTTTTTTGTTATTGGGGTGCTTGGTTTCGTCGGGTTGCTGGCCATCTGGTTGATCGTGCTTACATTTGTCGAATCATTCACCCATGCGCTAGAACAATTCAATGAGTTCGGGTCCTGGATTATCATTCTTTCAGGGGGTTTCGGAGTACAGCTTGGACTCTATAGTTACATTAGAACGAACTTGAAGAAGAAACGGGGGGGTACGACTGCTGAGGTAGCTACCACAGGGGGCATTTCGACTGGAGCGATGATCGCCTGCTGCGCGCATCATCTTGTCGAAATATTACCAATCATCGGACTTGGGGCTGCTGCTGTATTTTTAGTAAAATTTCAGATTCCCTTTATTACACTGGGAATCTTCTCAAATTTGATTGGAATTGCAATGATGCTGGTCATTATGCAGCGCAATGGAATTTACCCTGTGAGGAGGATGTTTATGATACTGTTCAATCTTAATTTGCGGAAGATTCGCAACGTCACTGTGGTTATAGCCGTTTTGGTTGTCGCATTCCTATTCATCCTGGCTTCATTCGAGAAAACAGCTGAAGCTGAAGCGGTAGCCGAACCATTCCACAATCTGGTAGCTCAAATCAACGACGAGAATTTCGTGACCTTCGAGGTAAAGCCTCTTGATTTTTCGTTCAATGTGCCAATTAGAATTGAAGTTGCAGTAAACACCCATCGAGGTGACCTAGATTTCGATATGACCGAAATTGCCACTCTGGAGGATAACGAGGGTAATATATTCAAACCGGTGAGTTGGGAGGGCTCGCCACCTGGCGGGCATCACATATCGGGGATTCTGACCTTTCCAGGTATAGAAAAAAAGACATCTCGAATAACGCTTACCATCAGGGACGTATATGATGTTCCGAAAAGAATATTTGAATGGAAGCTTATGTAAAATTGTAGTGGCAGAAAGCCACATAAATTAATAAAAATTTTTTAAAAAAGTATTGACTTAACGCTGTTTAGTAGTATAATAAGGGTACCTTACAGGGGTAGAGTATATTCTACAAAAATAGATGTGAACATTTTAATATATTAAATGCTGGAACACTACATGATTGGATAAGTAATTTCTTTAGATGCTCTCCACACCGAACGGTATGATATTATTGCCCTACGCTTCAGCAAGGAGAGAACAGAATGCCAAAAAGAGCTTTCGTAAATTATCTTTTGGTTTTCCCAGTATTGCTTGTATTCATTCCTCTGTTCGCTCTAGTTGGATGTCAGAAGAAAACCGAGGTATTCTCCGATGAAAATGTTATTGCTCAGTTTTCCAATGGCATCATCACGACCGACCAAGTCACCACCTATATAAGTCGAATTACTCCTAAATGCCATGCACCTGCGATGGAATGCCATGCAAATTTGGGATCCTCTGGTTGCGAGTCCGATAAATCGTGCGATGTGCATGACATGGAGATGGGAGAAGACCAAATATCTTCCACAGAACTTACTGGTTCATCGTGCTGTGGAGGCCAGCACGAAGGGGAACACGCAGGCTGTTGCGGCGGGTCTGAAGATGCATTTAAAACACAGAAATGCAGCGAACATCTGAACTGCTGCATACAACACTATGACTTGAAAGCTGAAGAATATCGAGAGTTCGTGCGATCGATGGTCTTAGAGCAGATGCTACAGGAATATATAAGAGAGAATAACATTGGTCACGAAGAAGACACCCAGGCCTTGATACAATATGTAACACGAAATATCTATGTGCAGGATGCACACCTCGATATGGAAGAAGCAATGAAGCCAGCTGAATCGGAAATTCGGGATTTCTATGAACGTAATAAAGAAGATTTTGGATTAAAAACACTTAATGAGGCGCGTAACAATATAGAAAAAATCTTACAAAAAAAGAAGCACCGGGAATACATGCCCAGATACCTGGAGGAGTTGAAAAGAAGCGCGTTTATCAAAAAGAATATGGAGATGCTCAAGCCCAGGGAACCGTACGATTATGAACTCGAAAGGTACTACAGCGAAAATAATGATAAGTTTGTCCAGCCGGAAATGGTGAGGATTCGACAAATACTGACGCAATCTCGTCAAAAGGCCGAGCAAGCTCAAAGCCAGTTGAGAACAGGTGCTTCGTTTTCAGCTGTGGCTGAGATGTATTCTGAAGGACCGTTTGCGGATACAGGTGGAGAGTTGCCGAACCCCATACACAGAGGTGAACGGAGTACCACTTTTGAGGAAATCGTATTTAGACTTTCAGAGGGAGACACCAGTATGCTTTTTGAAGATAACGGTGATTTCTATATTGTGCAGCTCATAGAGAAATATGAAAGGCGAGTCAAGAGATTTGAGGAAGTTACTCATGAGGTGCGCGAATTGCTGCTCAAGGAGGCACAAGAGAAGTTGTTCGAGGAAAACAGCAAGAGAACTCTTTTCACCGTTAACAACCGCAGCTATTCATTGGCGGAATTCAAGCATAGGCTAGATAATCTACCCGGTACGTCATTGAAGCAATTAAACAGCTATGCAAGAATGGAAAAGCTTGTAGATCGTATAATCGAATATGAGCTGCTTGCTGATGACGCACGTCACAAAATGTTCGATCCTGAAAATAAGGAAACGGTTCAAAGCATTACAGACGCTATACTTGAAAATACACTTTATAAACAGGAAGTAGTCGGCAAGATTGGGATTGAGGATATATCCGATGAAGAAGCAATGCAATATTACAGTGATAATCAGAAAGAATTTCTCAGACCACCAAAGGCTACCATCAGCTATATTCGGGTTCCAATATCCAAGACCGGAGGAAGCGGCGAAGTACCAACAGAAGGGGATCGAAACGCTGCGAAGAAGTTGATCGAAGAAGCACACACAACGATAGAGAATGGATCAGATTTTGAGGTTGTTGCACGCAGGTACTCTGCAGATGATTGGAGCACGGAAAAGCTGGATATGTTTGAGGAAAAAAACCAGCCTGTTGTTTCGCAAACGGAAATGAAGATGCATCCTATTCATGAGGTGGTGTTCTCATTAAAAGATGGGGAGATCAGCAAACCCTTTCAATTTGCAAACAATTACTTCATTTTTAAGTTGTGGGAAAAGGTTGAAAACGAGCCTTTTAAATATGAAGAGGTGCAAAGGGTAATAAAACAGATACTGGTAGTCCAAAAACGTAAAGAAATCGCCGAAGAACTGAAAAATGATCTCATGGAAAAATCACAGCTGGTAATCAACAATCGTGCAATCAAGACGATGGTTAAGAGGGGATGAAAATTTGAAGAAAAACCTTTACCCCACCATTACAGGAGAAAGAGATGAAAGAAAGCGATTATGAGCTGAAAGAGATGGATTCACTAGACATTTTGAAGAGGACCTTTAAAATTTATCATGATAATTTCACGCTTTTCATAGGTATAGTCGCCATTTTGTTTGCGCCTGTCGTCCTGCTCTCCGGAATAGGACAGATACAGTTTGAATATTTTTCGCTGCTTTTGCATTTCCTCATCGTCTTAATCGGTGCTGTTGCGGTTGGGGGACTCACAGTCGCTTTGAGTAAAAGGTATCTCAAGGAAACGGTAACTCTTGGGCATATGTTGCGACGGATCGATCAACCGGAATTGTTCACTGTATTGGGTGCGGCCCTTCTAGTTGCATCTGTGTTTACAGGGTTCGAGCTTTTAATAATTGGAACGATGAAGATAACCACTTTCGGAGTCTTTATTCTGGTGCCTGTGGCGATGCTCGTATTATGGCTCATGGTGAACTGGAGTCTTTTTGTCCAGTGTATCGCCATTGAAAAGCGGAGTATTCGTGAATCTTTGCGGAGAAGCAGGGAGCTGGTGAGCCAAAACTGGTGGCGGGTGTTTGGATTGCTATTTCTGCTCCTGCTGTTTCTGTTCGTGCCTGCTTTTTTAGCCCGAACAATCGGAGAGAGTGCTTCAAAACTGCCGATGCTTGGTTCACTTTTTACCATATTGAGCATTGTAATCACCGCACCGCTCTTTGCAATTGGTTCGACCTTGCTTTACTATGATCTTCGAATCCGCAAAAGAGATTTAGATAAGGCTAAGCTTGCTGAGAGTGTGGACTCTGTTGAAAAAGTTGCACGACAGTTTGTTGTCGATAAGGACTACGAACGAAAGAGAAACGCTCTCTACATCGTGCTCTGTGCGAATCTATTTCTTATTGCCTTGAAATTTACCCTTGCCTCTATTTCAGGGAGTCTTGCTATAACGGCGAGCGGATGGATGTCCGTGGAAAATTTCTTTCTGACAGGGGCTGTTTTATTGAGTGTACTGATTTCAGTGCGAGACTCAAGAATAGCAAAAAAACTTTCAACCATCGAGAACGTGCTGGCAATCGTGATTTCCGTTGTGGTCCTCTTCATTGCCGGTAATATGTTCGTAAAAATGTTCATTAAAATGGCGCACGGTATGAAAGAAATGGCGGGACACGGGATGCCTGTTGGAGGAT
>CAYFYU010000086.1:0-496 GCA_964347455.1 uncultured Spirochaetota bacterium
TATCAGGTTTATGCACCGACCGGATCGTTTAACCGCAATGTATGAGCAGGTTCGTATTTTTCCTGCAAACGAAACCTGGGAGGGAGATAAGTATATCAAGGATCCAAACGGTCTTACCATGTGGGAGTGGTTTACCGGAGAGAAAACAGCCTGGATTGTAAACATGATCGAATGGACCTTTGATGTCGAAGTCATGCATACAGCACCTCAAGAGCTTATGGCGGGAACAAAAACAGCATATGATATTGCTGTTTTCGCAGAAGAAGTAATTGCAAGATGGCAGGAAGAGAATCCTGACCTTCTTGAAAGTCACAAGAAGTGGGCAGGTGTTAAGTAAGTTTTTATGAATCAATGATTATAGATAGAAAGGAAAGGGGCTCTTTAAAGAGCCCCTTTATACTATGCTCAAGTATAAATTATGGCAACCATTACTCTATCTTACCCCTATGGCTCTGGTAATTCTTTTTGTATTCGGTTATCCTCTGATCAGGGTCTT
>CAYFYU010000086.1:506-1809 GCA_964347455.1 uncultured Spirochaetota bacterium
AGAATCAGGGGTGCGAGCGGCCCATTTATAGGGCTTGCAAACTTTCGCTTTGTTTTGCGAAATCCTATTTTTCAGGAAGCAGTCAAGCACAATTTGTTTCTCCTGATTGGGCTTCCGATCTTGATTATTATCTCTTTAATTTTTGCTTCACTACTGTTTGAGCAGCTTAAAGGATGGAAGTTTTACCGTTTTGCCCTTTTTTTACCTTATATTCTTGCTGTTCCAGTGATAGGGATTGTATTCAGCTATATGCTGATGCTTAATGGAGCGCTCAACGAGATCTTGAGGTCCATGCGTCTTGATTTTTTAGCTCTTGACTGGATTGGCAGCCCAAAAATTGCGTTAAAGACTCTCCTTGCCATTATAATCTGGAAAGAGATGGGATTTGGTATCGTGCTTTTTTTTGCACGGCTCATGAGCATTTCTGAAGAAATTTACGATGCGGCAAAGATCGATGGTGCGAATTGGTGGCAGACCCTCTGGTATATAACAATACCCCAGCTTCAAGTAGTAATAGAATTCTTTGCAATTGTAACAATAATAAATCTTCTCTCATGGATATTCGCCTATGTATATGTGCTTACCCGGGGTGGTCCTGGTACATCAACACAGGTAATGGAGCTCTGGATTTTCAATAAGATGGCGCATGGGGCTCCTAATCCTGGTATGGGGGCAGCTGCTTCAGTTATCCTGTTTCTTGCCACTATGGTTCTCATATTTACCCTACTGAGACTAAGAATTAGGGTGGGGGAGGAAGAATAAAAGGGATGAGAAAGAGGATAATGATTGATATTGAGAGAACTGTTCAGAAGACAATAAAACAAATACTTCTCATTATTGTGGCATTTATTGCTCTTTACCCCCTCTTGTGGATGATTATCACTGCTTTTAAGACGCAGCCCGATTATGTGGTGAATAAGTTTGGTCTCCCATCGACCATAATGTTAAGAAATGTGATAACTGCATTTAGGGGTGGGCGCTTTGCCAGGTGGTTCCTGAACTCAACGGTGATTACAGCAGGCTCAACTCTCGCTGGGACTACGATTGCCTGTTTTGCTGCTTTCGCTTTTGCTAAGATGCCCTTTAGGGGAAGCGATAGTATCCTCAATTTTGTTATTTCTCTAATGGTCGTGCCTCCTGTTGTAATGATAGTCCCCATGTTCATTTTGTATAGCCAATTAAAACTTATCGCAACATATCAGGGTATTATCATACTGTATACGGGACTCACCATGCCCTTTTCTGTGTATCTGCTCACAAATTTTTTTAAAACAGTTCCCAATGAAATAACTGATTCTGCGTT
>CAYFYU010000086.1:1819-14375 GCA_964347455.1 uncultured Spirochaetota bacterium
AATATTATGGCGGATCTATATCCCCCTTTCTGCACCAGCGCTGGTAACGCTCATTATCGTAAATGCTCTATGGATATGGAATGAACTTCTACTGGCTCTTGTATTTCTCCCCAAGGATCATATGCGTACCCTGATGGTTGGAATAACTGCCTTCAAATCTAAACTGAGCCTTGATGTTCCGGTAACAATGGCTGGTTTGCTCTTGAGTACTTTGCCAATGATCATACTTTACATCGTGTTTCAAAGATTCTTCATACGTGGACTTATAGCTGGGGCAACTAAAGGTTAGATGTTATCGCTTACCTATAGGTATACCAATGAAGCTTTCATCAGCAAGCTTAAAAAGAAGGATCTCTCATTTTCAGGAAAAAATAAATACGCGAGGATTACATGGAGCAGTAATCTATAAGGGTGAAAATCTCTTCTATTTATCAGGACATCTTAGGGGTGAGGGTAACGGGCCTTCCCTTCTCTTTATCCCTGATAGAGGTGAGTCCGTGTTGCTGGTTCCTGAAGGCGAGGAGATACTCCCCGGCATCACTCGATTCCCCGGAAAACTGCTTCCCTATTCCGGTATGAATTCTGAATCGAAGGATTCAATTCTGCCGGCTCGGACTTTGAAAAAATATGTGGGAAAAGATCTTGAGTCACCCATTGGAATTGAAGCTGACTCCCTATCCTGGGGTCAAGCTAAAATGCTTGAGATCCTTTCTGATAACAAAGCGGTAAATATTGATGGAGAGATCAAAGGGCTTCGAACAATTAAAGATCCTGAGGAGATCAGATTGTTGAGAAAGGCAGCACGTGTTGCAGACAGAGGGCAGAAGGAGGCAGAGAGGATATTCAGGCAGGATGTGGTAGAGATCCATCTTCAAGCTCTTGTCCGTGCTGCCATGGAACAGTCTGCCGGATGTCCGATTCAGTGCAAGGCAGATGTTCTCATAGGAGAGAATACTGCGCTTATTGGAAGTCCGGAAGGTGTTGCGGGTACAAGACGGGCTCGGGCTGGAGATCCTGCCATCGTTGACCTCCTTCCAAGAGTCAATGGGTATTTTGCCGACACCACAAGGACGCTCTGGATTGATTCGCCGTCAGCAGAAAAGCGACGTGTCGTGAACCTTCTTTCAGAGGTGAAGGAGGAACTGGAGAAAGTGCTGAGACCCGGCGTTCCTGCTGTGGAGATCGACGGTTTGGCGCGAACCAGGCTCACCTCGGAGGGCTCGTTTCCGCATCATACCGGACACGGTATCGGTATTTCATCATTTGAGCCTCCATTTATCAGAGAAAACTCAAAGGACATTTTAGAGGAAGGTATGGTTGTAACACTGGAGCCCGGGCTCTATTTCGAAAAGTGGGGTGCACGGATCGAGGATGATTATCTGATTACAAAAGAGGGCTTTGAAAAGCTTTCCGGGAAGAGTGAGGGCTAATGTCAGTTTTCAAGGCGGTGATCTGGAAGGGTAATGGAACACTCCGGGTTATGGAAAAAATCGTACCGCAACCTGGTCCGGGCGAGGTGCTCCTGCGAGTGCGGGCTGCAGGAATATGTGGAACTGACCTCCATATCCTCTCTGGAACTCATCCGGAGGCGACACCTCCCCTGGTACCCGGCCATGAGTTTGCAGGAGAAGTCCACACAGTCGGAGAGGGTGTGGATACAGCCCTACGGGGCGCCCGAGTCGGATCAGATTCCTACAAAGGCTGCGGTGAGTGCGGCTATTGTCGCTCCGGGCAGCGGCAGCTCTGTGATCGGGGTACCTGTGAGTTCGGTGTCAATATCGATGGAGGTTGGCAGGAGTTTGTTGTTGTGCCCCAAAAAAATCTGTACCATCTACCAGAAGGCGTGAGTTATACAGAGGCCGGAGCAGGATGCATTTTGAACTGTCCAATGGCGGCAGTAGAAATGGTAGGAATCTATTCGGGGGACACGGTACTTATTATGGGGGACGGTCCCTCGAGTCTCGTTATGGTGCAGCTGGCCAGGCTCAAAGGAGCTGTTACTATCATCGTGGCCGGGCATAGGAAGCGGCGACTTGAACTTGCTCTGGAGCTTGGCGCCGATGTTGTGGTCAATACTCACAGAGATAAGCTCGAAGATGCCGTAGCATCCGTTAATAGTGAGCTTAGTGTAATCATAGATGCTGTGGGTAAAACTGAGACTCTTAGATTGGCCCTCTCCCTTGCAGGCAAGAGGGCACGAGTACACCTCTTCGGCCTGCCTGTTGGACTCATAGGAAATCTACCGATGGACAGGTTTCTATTCAAAGAGCTTACACTGACCGGTTCGACCGGAGCTCCTAATCTCTGGAATGTGGCAATGGAGTATCTCTCACGGAAATTGCTCAGGGTAGAACCAATAATCAGCCATCGTTTTTCCATTGAAGAAGCCCCTGAAGCGATCGCATTTATCCATGATAATCCGCAGGATGTGGTAAAGGCAATATTCGAAATGAGCTGATCTGTGTCTCGGATTGAAATAGGACTTGAACATGCAGCGTATCAAGATGCTCAGTCTGGAGGATTTCGATTATCAGGGAAAACGGGTCCTTCTCAGGGTTGACATCAACTCTCCGATCGATCCTCAGACAAAGAGGATCATCAACACGAACAGGATTGAGAAGAGCATACCCACCATCCAGTATCTTAACGCACAAGGTGCAAAGCTCGTACTTATAGCCCATCAGGGTGATACAGAGGATTATCACAAACTCATCAGCCTCAGTGAACATGGAAAAAAGCTTGAGAAGCTGCTTGGAGTTGAGGTTGAGTTCATAGATGATGTGGCAGGACCGGCGGCACGCAGACGGATAGAATCGATGCGCGAGGGGGAAATTCTGCTGCTCGACAATCTCCGGTATCTCTGTGAGGAGGTATCAACCTTTGAACGTGATGTGAAGCTTACCCCTGAAGAAATGACCCGTTGTTATCTGATCAGGAACCTTGCCCCTCTCTTTGATCTCTATGTAAACGACGCTTTTGCTGCTGCACACCGTGCTTCACCTTCGATGATCGCATTCCAGGAGCTGTTGCCCTCTGCTGCTGGACGATTGCTACATGATGAGGTCACTGCACTTACCAGGGTGGTACAAAACCCTGTAAGGCCCTGTGTGTTTGTGCTGGGAGGCTTAAGAATAGCCGATGCGTTCAGCATGATGCGGCAGGCCCTTTCATCGGGCACCGCAGATTTTATACTCTCCGGGGGAGTAACCGGTCAGGTTATGCTCATGGCAAGGGGGGTATCTCTCGGTAAAAAAAGTGAGAATTTCATAATAGAGCGGTCTCTGGACCGATTCATAGAAGATGCAAAGGAGTATCTCACAGGCTATACTAAAAAGATAATCCTTCCGGATGACGTCGCTACAGCAGAAGAGGGAAAAAGAGAGGAGTTTCCCATATCGAAGCTCCCCATCCCGGGACTGATAACCGATATTGGGGTAAAAACGGTTACAAACTTTGGTGATATTATCAAAAGGGCAGGCACGATTTTTGTCAATGGTCCTCCCGGCGTCTATGAGGAAGAAGCTTCTTCGAATGGCACGAAGGCCCTGTGGAAGATTATCGCAAGCGCACCGGGCTACAGTGTGATTGGAGGTGGTGACACCATCTCGTCCGCATCCCGGTTTATCGACATAAGTGCAATCAACTATGTGTGTACTGCCGGTGGAGCAATGATCAGATTTCTCTCTGGAGTGGAGCTTCCTCTTCTCTCCTCTATGGAGCAGGCATACCGCCGCCATAGAAAACGATGAGGCCTCATAATGAAGTTGAGTTGTCTTCCCGTTTCCTATTTCAACGAGATAATAGGCGGAGTAATGTCGGTCGGCCATTGGGCTTCCTTGGGAGCCGATTTAGGACTGGATGGGATCGATCTGAGCGTGCTTTTCTTTAAAAGCAATAGTGAATCATATCTGAAAAGTATAAGAGATGAAATTTCAGCATCCGGCATGCAATTAGCAGTTGTCAATACCTATCCCGATCTCACCCATCCCGATTCTGCGGAACGCAAAAGACAGAGGGAGGAACTCGATATTCACATTCGATCAGCTGGTCTGTTAGGTGCAGAGATGGTGAGGATAACTGCTGGTCAGGACCATCCCGGTCTAGACCGAAGAGATGGATTTACCTGGTCGCTCGAGGGCATAGGAAATGCTCTTGAGACCGCCGAGCAGTGCGGTGTAAAACTAGTGTATGAAAACCATTCAAAGCCAGGTGCGTGGAAGTATCCGGACTTCTCCTGGCCATCCGATATATTTCTCGAAATCGCCCAGCGGCTCCAGGACGCGCGGTTGGGAATCCTTTTCGATACTGCCAATCCTGTTGCTCGTGGGGAGAACCCTATTCCCATACTGGAGAAGGTAATCGAAAGGGTATGCTGTGTACATGCAGCAGATACAGCCTCCTTCGGGACCTTGAGGCCTGTTCTGCTCGGAAACGGTGTGGTCGCTTTTTCAGAAATATTTACAAGACTGAAAAAATTTGGTTATTCCGGGTGGATCAGTATAGAGGAGGCGAGCGGTCTTGGAAAGAGGGGCATGCAAAAGGCTATTTCATTCGTAAGGAAAGTGTGGTATGAATCCTGATATGCAAGATTCATTAGATAAGTTTGCGATCCCACGGACGAGAAAATACGGATAAGCTCCCAATTCGCAATGGATGAGAACGAGGTGGTCTATAATGAATTTAAACGAACATTGCCTCTTCCCCAGGGACCTTGAGAGAGATTATCCTCTTATTGAACGAGGGGAGGGTGTCTGGCTATGGGATGAGGAGGGGAATAGGTATCTGGATGGTTGTTCAGGCGCAAACGTAACGGGAATCGGTCACGGAGTTGGTGAGGTAGCTCAGGCCATTGCTGAACAGGCAGGTCAGGTAGCCTATATTCCTCCACAGCACTTTTTGCACCGCAAGGTGCTCGAGCTGTCTGAGAAGTTGATAGAGCTGGCGCCTGAAGGATACTCACGGGTGATGCTGCTCTCCGGTGGATCGGAGGCTATAGAGAACGCCTTCAAAATAGCGAGACAGTTTCACGTTCTCGATGGTAATCCCTCGAAATACAGAATAGTTTCACGGTGGCGCGGATTTCACGGCAATACTCTCGCGGCAGATGCTGCAAGCGGTCACACCACGAGAAGGAGCCTGTATACGCCAATGCTCATGAACGTTCCCCACATTGCGCCGGTGTACTGCTACCGCTGCCCCTTTGATGCCCGCTACCCAGGCTGTGGTATTCTCTGCGCAAAAGATCTGGAAACAACGCTGCTACAGGAGGGGCCCGAGTATATTTCTGCTTTTATTGCAGAAACCATCGTTGGAGCTGCTGCAGCTGCTCTAACCCCCGTCCCTGAGTATTACAGTATTATAAGGGAGATCTGTGAACAGCACAATGTACTCTGGATCGCCGATGAGATCATGACAGGAGTTGGTCGCACCGGAACATTCCTGGCTGTTGAAGGGTGGGGAGTTTTGCCCGATCTCGTTGTACTCGCAAAAGGCCTTTCGAGCGGTTACCTACCCCTTGCGGCTATTCTGATCCATGACAGGATTTTCCAGGCCTTTAAAAAAGAAAGTACTCCCTATATTGGAGGGCACACTTACAACGCTCATCCCGTAACGGCAAGTGCGGGAATTGCGGTGTTGGATTACATCCAGAAGAATCGAGTGATGGATGCTGTTGCGGAAAAGGGTCGTATGCTTCAGCAAGGTTTAGAGTCTCTAGCTTTGCACCAACCTATCATAGGGGATGTACGTGGACGTGGTTTGATGTGGGGTCTGGAATTTGTTCAGGACAAAGAGAAGAAGATACCTTTCGAACCGGAATTAGGGTTTTCAAACCGGGTCATGCTCCAAGCAATGAAAAAGGGTCTATTACTATACCCGGTTTCAGGGCTCGTTGATGGAAAGAGTGGGGATGGAGCACTTGTCTGCCCGCCCCTTATCATCAACCAGGACGAGCTGGATAAGCTTTTAGGGATGCTCGATGAAACACTCGCCGACATTGGCAACAGTTTCGGATGAGATGCACATTGAAGTCGAAAAGACTCTCGGAGGATGAAAATGATAACTGCTCACGAGCGCACAGCACCCTCTGTTGACGTTCCCGAACCGCACAGGCGCACGCTCAAGGTGCTTCTTTCTCCCCTTCTCCATGGGGATCTGGACAGGCTGGCCGCCGGACTGACAATAATCCCTCCAGGAGGAAGCTCTGACAGCCACGCCCACGAGGAAGGGGAGATGTTCTATGTTCTTACCGGGAAGAGCAGTATCACCATTGGAAAAGAGAAACGCGAACTCACTTCAGGAACTGCGGTGTGGGGACCTCCGGGAATATCCCATCAGCTTATCAACGACAGTGACAGCTCCTGTAAAATTCTATGGGTGCTCTGTCCGCCAGGGCGGGAAAGCTGGATAATCGATAATGCACGGTGAGAGTCCGATTTTCAGGAACTCTCTCCGATCAGGGAAGGATGTTACCCTTGTGGAACCCAGCGAATTAAGAGTTCTCTCCACCGAAGAGATGAAAAGAATTGATGAGGAATCGAAGAGGATTCTCGAGGATGCCGGCGTAAAGGTGCTGCATAAGGATGCTGTAGAGCTTCTGAAAGAGGCTGGCTGCAGGGTTGATACAGACTCTTCGCGAGTCCGTATGCCCCCCGAGGTGGTACAGAGGGCAGTTGATAAGACTCCGAGAAAGTTCAACCTTTTCGGTCGAGAACCTTCAAAGCATATAAAACTCGGTGGGGACTCCGTTTATTTCGGTCCTGGAGGGTTTGCCGTGTTCGTTGAAGACCTCCGTACGGGGAATCGAAGAAGGGCACTGCGGCAGGATCTTCGAGAGCATCTGCGAGTATCGGATTTCTTACCAGGATGTGAGTTCAACCACGTAAACGTTTTTCCATCTGAACTTCCTGAAAAAACAGCTGATCTCCATATCTGGGCTGATGCTCTTGTCTATCAGACGAAACCTATTATGAGCGAGAACTACAGTACACGATCTGTTGATCTCCTTGTTGAAATGACCTCTGCAATTCGGGGTTCCCGGGAGGCTGTTAGGGAGAAGCCTTCTATATGCCTCGATGTTTGCGTTGTCTCGCCTCTTACCCACGACTCGCGACAGGTGGAACTACTCCTTGCAGGGAGCCGGTATGGAATCCCCATAAGCATCAACTCCGGACCAATCGCAGGAGGCACCGCTCCTATAACCCTGGCAGGACTTGTTTCTCAGGCAAATGCCGAGATTCTCAGTGCCATTGTCATCGCCTATGCTCAGAAGCCCGGAACTCCTGTTCTCTATGGGAGCTGGGGGAGGCACATGGATATGCGATACGGATCCGTCACGATGGGCGGTCCGGAATTTGCGCTTCTGAAGATCTGTACGGCCCAGATGGGTCGCTTCTATGGCCTGCCGACACGAGGGGGCGGAGTGCTTTCCGACAGTCTTGTTTCTGATACCCAGTCAGGATATGAAAAAATGCTTACAACAATCGTACCTGCCCTTGGAAAACTTAACTATATATCCGGCATGGGGCTCAATGAAACTGAAAACCAGCAGAGTCTTGCCCAGCTTGTTATCGACAACGAGATCGTACAGATGGTTAAAAGACTTCTCAGAGGCATAGAGGTTGATCACGAGCATCTCGCTACAGAGCTCATAATGGATAGGGGAGCGGAGGGAAACTTCCTCGACACTGAACACACACTCCAGTTCTTCAAAGATGAGCTCTTCGATCCTGAGATCTCAAACCGCATGACCTATGAACGCTGGCAGAGACAGGGCTCGCTTCCGGTTCAGATGCGCGCAGCACAGAAGGCCAGGGTCATACTGGAGCATCACCATCCGGAAGAGGAGATCGATCCAAAGTTAGCGGATGAAATTTACAGGATTGTCGAGGGCGAAGACAAAGGGATAAAAAGTCATTGACAATCCTATCGAAGCGTATAGAATTAATAGGCTTAATTTAAGCCTAAATAAATTACACCATGAAGCCTGCAAAAGAAATTTTCCTGAAAACCCTCAATCATGAGCATATACAGAGAGTACCCTGTGCTCCGCACTGGTGGGGTATCTATAAGTACGAGCTACCGGGATACGACTACAGGAGGGATGGCTGGACTGAAGGGGCAAGGCTGAGCAGGGTCTATATCGACTTTTATGAAAGGTTCAAACCCGACTGGTTTCACCTTCACATCGGTACTCCCATCTATTTCAGGGATTCCGAAATAGCCCAGAAGGAGGGAAAATCATACCTGAGAATCGATCCGCGTTACAGGAACATAAAGAGGGAGGATAAATATTTTTCGGTAAACTCATCCGATGATGAGCAGATCGTCGATTTTCCAGATTACCTGCTCGGTTCGAGGTGTACGAAGCCGAAGGTGGATCTGAGCAGCCCATATCGCATCGATGAATTCATCAGACGCTACGTGCATCTGTCCGCCAAGGAGATCACCAGCCTCGGTTACATGGATCACATTCCGGAAATTGTCGGCAGGTACGGCGATGAGGTATTTATCGCAGTTCACATTCCATCGGCGATATGTGAGATATTCGATCCCTACACGGGTTATGTCGGATTCGATCAGGGACTCATGGCGTTTCATGATTATCCCGAAGGCATGCGCTATCTCATAAAGCGCTGTTACGAAGAGCAGCTCGAGTGGGTCCGGGCATACGAGAAGACTGGAATTCACGCATACTGCATCTCTGAAGCGTATATTTCCCCTGATATTGTCGGGCCGCAGATCTATCGTGATTATTTGAAATCAGTTCACCGTGACTATTTTAAAGAGGTCGCGCGGTGCGGTATGATTCCCATTTGCAATTTCTGGGGTGATGTGAATCCCATATTCGATGACCTGAAGGAGATCAACATCAGTGCCCTCATGGTCGAGGAGAGTAAAAAAACCTTTGATATCGATGTGTGTGAGCTCCGCCGGCGTGCCGAGGGCGCGTTCTGTCTTTTCGGGAATCTCGATTCAATTACCCTTCTGCACTCAGGGAATAGAGGGCAGATATCCAGTGAGGTGCTGAAGCAGTCAGCAGATTCCGGCGGGTTTTTTATTGTGGCAAATGGGAGCCCTGTCACTCCCGGCACTCCGCCGGAAAATGTTCACGCCATGATACAGGCTGCAAAGGAGGTGTTGGTATCGTGAACTCAAAACAGAGAATGCAAACCGCAATGGAGCATGAGGAGCCTGATCGGGTTCCCTTTATGTCGACCTTCGTTCCTGAAGTGGAGCTGATGCTGCAGAAGAAATACAGAAAAGAACTCGATGCAATCGATGGCCGTACAGAGCTGAAATATCAGGGTATGAACGAGCTCGACATACTCTTCGAGCATGATATGCTGCTGCTTACGTACGGACTGTCGACAGGGTATTACCGTGATACTGACTCCGACACGTATATTGATGAGTGGGGAATCAAGTGGAAGAAGATACCCTACGAAACGATCAATGGCACCGGACACTATACAGAGATTATCGAGTTTCCCCTCGCAGACAAAAGCAAGCTCGATTCCTACGTACCTCCCGATCCGGATGATGAAGACATGGGGTACGCTGAGAGGATCATCGAACGGTTTGGGCAGGAGAAATACATATGTGGAATCATCGATTGCTCGATATTCGAAGCGCTGAAGTATCTGCGGGGCATTACACAGAGCCTGATCGATATTGTTGCCGAGAAGGACATCGCCCACAAGGTTATGGACCTCTCCGTGGAATATCATCTAAAGCTCGGTTTCAAGCTCATCGAAAGAGGTGTTGACATTCTCTGGCTGGCCGATGACCTCGGGGGAGAGCATACGATGCTCATGTCGCCTGATACCTTTCGGGAGATGATAAAACCGAAGATGGGGTACATGATCGATGCATTGAAAGACAAAGACCCGAACGTGAAGGTTGCATTTCACTCTGACGGGTATATACAGCCTATTATCGACGATATCATTGAGGTCGGTGTTGATCTCCTCAATCCCATACAGCCGGAGTCGATGGATCCGGCCTTTATACAGAAGAGATATGGAAAACGTATAGGCCTCTGGGGGACGGTCAGCACACAGGATACCCTGCCCTTTAAAGGGCCTGAAGATGTCAAGAGGGAAGTGAGGGAAAGAATAAAAACCTGTGCGCCGGGGGGCGGATTTCTTATAGCACCAACGCATAATATTCAGCTGGATGTGCCCCTTGAGAACATCGATGCCTTTTACGATGCCGTAAGGAAATACGGTACCTATCCGATCCGGTTATAACAGAGGCTGGGGCATCCATACAGGGTTGATGTTATGTTAGCAACTCGATATTCCATGCAAATGGATGTGTAGAGTAGATGACGCCGAAACAAAAGGTCATAAGGGCACTGAATGGCGTAAAAAGCGATACCGTTCCGGCAGGGTTGCACGGATGGGGTATGTACAAATTTGGGTTTGCAGGAAAACTTTCAGATTACAGCAAAGAAAAAGAGATGTGGAAGATACACGGTGAGGAGCTCGCGCGTATCGAAATCGATTTTCAGGAGGCGTTCAAACCAGATTTCATCCAGCTTGCGGAAGCCTTCTTTGAATCAAAGAAAGAGATAATAAACGGTTCCGAATGCGCCGGAATGCTCAGTGCCGTGAGAAAATTGGAATCCAGAAAGGTGATCGATGAGTTTCTTGACATGGTGTATCAAAATTCGGATGATCTGGGAAAAATGAAGATATTCGATCATCTCAGAATCCTGTCGGATCGGTATGGGGAGGAATATTTTATTATGCTCACAACTGAAGGACCGGTACACGACCTTCTCGATGAGGATGGGATACTCGGGTTTCAGAATGGCATGTTACAGATGATGGACAATCCCGCTCTCTTTGTCTATTTAATCGAGGGTATGTTTACAAGACAGCTCATGTACGTTCAAGCTGTCAAGAATTATGGAGCGCACGGGTACACACAGTCTTTTTCCTATCTCTCATCCGATCTCGTCTCCCCTGAGATGTATCGAAAAACCCTGTTTCCCATACAGCGCGACTTTTACCGGGAGGTTGAGCGCATTGGTCTCTTCCCCATTCTCACATCCTGGGGCTGGGTTACACCTCTTGTTAAATATTTCGAAGAGACGAACATAAGGGGTCTGATGGTTGAAGAATCGCGGAAAAACTTCACCAACGACATCGGTGAAATCAAAAGAGAGCTGGGGGACACCATCGGTCTGTTTGGAAACGTTAGCGGTGAGCACACGCTCCTGCACGGAACGGTAAGGGATGTACGGGGTGAGGTAGAGGAGCAGATTAGGAAAGCTGGACTGAATGGAGGGTTTCTGTCGAGCAGCGGCACACCGATTGCATTCGGTACTCCTCACGAAAACGTTAAGGCCCTCATCGATACAGCAAAAGAGTTCAGCGTAAACGGATAGGGAGGAATATATTGTGAAGGTACAAAGACCAAAATTGGGTTTGGTATTTTTCGTTGCTCGATGGTTTGAAGAGGTGGTATTGGGAAATGATGACAGTGCCCGTGAGTTTGGCCGTTTTATGAATGAGGACACCGAACGGATAATCAAAGGATTAGGGGACGAGTGCGAGCTCGTGCGATGTCCAATGGTTTCTTCCAACGAAAAGGCCCGGGAAGCTGCCCATCTGCTCCTCAAGGAGGATGTGGATGCCTTGCTGCTCTGCTTCGTCGTTTGGGCTGAGGACGAATATATACTGCCCTTTAAAGACCTCATGAGTATAAGGCCGACAGTTTTATGGGTGTATACACCCTATGAGCGGGCTCCTGAAAAAACAGATATCATGACACTGTTTCGCAATTCAGGTATCGTTTCCTGCTTTCAGGAATTTGGTGTCTTAAAGGGGATGGGTTTAAAGCCATTTTTTGTCTTTGGCAATGTATTGGATGGGAACTCCTTTGAAAAAATAAAGAAAATAGCTCATGCTGCTCAGGTTCGAAAAAAACTACAGACCGTGAAGCTCGCGGTTTTGCCCTATAGAAATGATCAGATGATCGTAACATATGTGGACGAATTCAGACTCTATGCACAGATCGGCCCCAAGGTGGACTATATTTCGGTGCTGGAATTGAAAAAGGCGGCTGACTCTGTTCCAGAGAATGAAGTGAAGCGTTATGTTGAGCAGATCAAGTCAGTATTTCGAATCGATGAAAGGATCACAGAGGAAAATCTTTATAGATCGGCGCAGGCTTCCCTGGGTCTTGAGAGGATCATGAATGAGCGGGATATAGACGGCCTTGCACTCAGTGACCTGAATCCAGAACTTCACGAAGTCATGGGTCTGAGACCATGTCTCTATCCAGAAAGTCTTGCACGCTCCGCGCGTGTGGTTGGCAACGAAGGGGATCTCGGAGGTACCACGGCTATGGTTATGCTTCACCTCCTCACCGGTCTCCCCGTAATGTTTACCGAGATTTTTAACTTTGATAGGGAGGACAACACTATTGTTGCGGGGCATGCGGGCCCTGCAAACTACCTTTTAGCCGATGATGCCGGGGATGTCTCCGTAACAGTTGATTATGAATTGATCGACGCAGCTTCTGATATTGCGGGTGTTTGGATGGA
>CAYFYU010000086.1:14385-17577 GCA_964347455.1 uncultured Spirochaetota bacterium
GAGGCAAACTCAGAATCGTGGGATACCCACATTATTATATAAGAATCGATCCCGATATGGATGATTTTATACGATCGAATGCCGAGCATGGGGTGAGCCATCATTGGGCGGTCGTGCAGGGTGATGTCCGCGATGAAATGGCTGCACTGGCGGATATGCTCCAAGTTAGAAAGGTTGAGATAGCTTAATTGGACCGATGACACCAAAGCAACGAATAACGGCAGCATTTCGGAACGAAACGCCGGACCGGGTGCCGGTCTCACCGGAGCTGTGGGACGTAATCCCCATCGAGGTTTCAGGAAGACCATTCCATGAGTTCAGCGGCACATCCTTTGGAAAGACTCCGCTGTGGAAAGCTCAGCTTGATGCATACCGTTATTTCAACTGTGAGGCATGGATACCGGTGGAACCAGGACCATCAAACAGGCAGAGAGACATGGTTGAAGTAGACTCGTTTTTTATCCAGGGTGACGTAATCAAAACGAACATTACTTATAAAAATGCTAAGGGGACATTACGGGAAATAAAGCACTCCTGTTATGATTATGACCTATGGTCTGCCGAACCGCCTGTGGAGAATGTTTTTAAAGATTTTCCAATAATTGAGGAATATTTCTTCGGAGATCCTTCGGAGCTTGATTACACCGAAATAGAGAGGGCCTATATCGAGACAGGGGATTCGGGAATATGTGAGGGGATCGTTGGGAATACCTTTTTTGAATTCCTGACCTCATATAGAAAAGGGGGAGCGGTTCAGGTTATATTTGACCTCCAGGACTATCCCGATTTCTTTAGACCCCTGCAAAAGAGATACACGGCATATTTATCCGGAATTGCCGAGGAAATATGCCGCAGGACGAGCGTTGAGGGAATCTTTCTCAATTGCGGGAGCGCCACTCTGACGGTGATCGGGCCGAATTTTTTCAAAGAATGGGACATACCGCTGGTCGAGGCAGTAGGCGAGGTGGCGAAAAGACACAACAGGATATTTCACTATCATCTCCATGGCAAGGGCAGAGCTTTGCTCGATGATCTCGCCGGAGCTGGCATTACGATGATCTGTCCTCTGGAAGACCCTCCAAGGGGTGATTTTAAGCTGAGTGAGGTCAAGAAGAGCTTTGGATCAAGAATGGGTCTGAAAGGGGGTGTTGACCCATTTTTACTCAGAGAAAGCCCCCCTGAGGATATCGAGAAAAGGGTCAAACGATGTATAGACGAGGGGGCATCAAATGGTGGTTATACTCTTGCAACCGGCGATGGTGTTCTAAAGGAAACGCCTTTTGAAAATATCCGGCTTATGGTTGAAACATCAGAAAAGTACGGTAAGTATTGAAATAATCGAGGAGTGTTCGATGAAACTGTCGACTTTAAGCGTGCTGTCTGGGGAGGAGATAAGGCAAATTCATGAGGCTTCCATTGATATTTTGGCGGGCTGCGGGGTAAAAATTTACAACGATAAGATGCTCGATTTTTTAAAATCGAAGGGTTTAGAGGTAAACAGAGAGGATCGGGTTGTGTTTTTTTCGCGGTCTGTAATTGAAGATACAATCAGCCTGGTCCCCGAAAAGTTCGAAGTTTTCAACAGAGAAGGGGAATTTGCTTTCGTACTTGGTGATGGAGAGGCAAAGATTGCCGCAGGGCATAATGCGATCTTCTGGGTCGACAGTGATACCGGCGAGACGCGTTCTTCCAGAGTTGCCGATGTTGAGCTGTTTGCTCATATATGTGAGAATCTTGACTGTCTTGATATGATCGGGATACCAGTTATGCCGCAGGATGTGGAGATTCCATCGTCCTCACTTATCTATGGCGTTAAAGCGGTAATTGAAAACAGCAAAAAACCGGTGTTCTTTTCAACGGATAATGAAAGGGTCAACAATGCAATTATTGAGCTGTTGCGGGTTTCCTTCAGGGGAGATCTTTCCAATAGGGTTTATGGCATATCACAGCTCTCCCCAACCTCGCCGCTTTACTGGGAAGGAAACGTCATAAACGCCATCATGGATACTGTTGGAACAGGAGTACCCCTTGCAATACTCCCGGAGCCAAATGCAGGGGTATCGGCACCCTTCACGCTTGCAGGCCTCCTCACAGTCAACAATGCAGAGTGTCTCTCAGGCATAGCGATGATTCAGCTCCTGAAGCCCCGTTTCAAGGTACTGTATGCAAACTCCTGGACGACCACAGACATGCGTACCGCCGCAGCTCTCGTTGGTTCCACGGAAACAACGATTTGCCGAATCGCCGGTGCACAGCTTGCCCGATTCTACCACTTTCCGTCCCATACAACAGCCCCAAATTCGGATAATCACGCACACGATGAGCAGAATTCCTGGGAGAAAACCTTCAGTCAGTTCTGTTCGGTTGCTGCGGGGAACGATCTTATTGTCAATTGCGGGATGTTTGCAACGGGAATGACCTGCAGCCATGAGCAACTGATTATGGATGAGGAAATTTCGGCAATGTCAAAGCGAATTGTCCGGGGCATCCAGGTTGATGACGAAACGATAGCCCTGTCCCTGGTGAAAGAAATTGGACCTGGGTCTGCCGGTGACAGGTATCTTGCAGCGGATCATACCTTGAAATGGCTTCGATCCCAGGAATATATCCTGCCCCGTGTATCGGTCCGTGGTTCATTCCAGGCATGGGAAAATGCGGGAAAAAAGGATACCTATCACCTCGCCAGGGACAAGGCCAAGGAGTACAGCGAACAGAAGAGGATTGGAATCGATCCAGATCGAAAGGCAAAGCTCGATGAAATAGCTTCTCAGTTTAAATAATATGGTAAAATTTCAAAACGAGAAAATTTTTAAAAATGTGTATCGTATTTGAAACTGGAGGAATAACATATCGGGCTGTTTAGGAATTTCCTATTGCGAACATTTAAGGGGGAATTGAAATGAAATACACAAAAAGTGATCTGGCAATTAACGGCGGACCGAAGGCCAAGCCCACGCCGAACATCCCGATGTTTCCAGGGGGCCTCGAAATTGGTGAAGAGGAAAAGAGAGAGGTGATGGAGGTACTTGAATCGAAGTATCTATTCAGGTACTACGGTCCAGAGGAGGCGCCGTCCAAGGTAAAGAAGCTCGAGGAGGAGTATGCCAGGTACACTGGAAGACGTCACTGTCTTGCAGTCAACTCCTGCACCTCGGCGCTGTTCCTGTCGCTGCTCGCCCACGGGGTCGGCCC
>CAYFYU010000087.1:0-12633 GCA_964347455.1 uncultured Spirochaetota bacterium
TTGTGCATAGCGGAGCCCCCTTTTTGCCTTGGTACCATATCGGGTACCACAGACCTTTTTTACACTAGCTCACGCTTGCAGTAGAGGAGTTAATTCTTTGTTTTATAACAAATAAAACATTCTGGGGGAGAAGGATTCGAACCCTCACAAACAGATCCAGAGTCTGTCGTGCTACCATTACACAATCCCCCATTGAGGTTAAAAATATATGCTCTGTAAATTTAATCGTCAAGATGAAACTCGAAATTACCACTTATTATACCATCATCAAAACTATTCTATATTACGGTGCTTTCTCACCCCGGCCAAACATGACCAACGGGCTAAGCTGCCTTTTAGCTGTCAAATCGAAAGCAATGAGAAGTTGGTAGGGTCGAATACTGTTATTTGCCCATTCCTCAATATACTCCCAGAGATGATATCTCTTTTCTTTACCTTTCACAATTTTTTCTGTACTTCTTTGTTCCACCCTTTGGGCAGACCCACCTTTTGCAGCTTTCAAGGTTTCTTCAATAAGTTGAATTAACCTTTTCAATCCGAGAATCTCAGGATGCTCTGAATGCATTTTTTTAAAAAATTTAAATGCATCATCCAATGCTTCGGCTTTTAACATCGAAAATCCCAAGTCTATTTCAGCTTCAGTTTCGCGTGAAAATCCCTCAATGTCGAGTATCCGTTGAGTTGCAGTAGAAAAGCCCTCAAATTTACCTTCCTCAATTGCAACTTCCTTTAAACGAAAATAATCCTCAAATGTAGAAACTTCTTCTTTACGCTCATTATCAGAATCCGGCAGGTTGTCTTGCATTACCACACCATACTCATTGTAAATGCCGGTTTTTTTATGAAATCTTTTCAGGTAGTTACAGTTAAACCTGAAGAGGTTTATTGCCTTATCGTAGCTACCGAGACGATAGTTGCAGAATCCCCTCAATCTTATGGCATACGAATACTGCTTCCCACTGGCAAATACCTCCTCCCGTTGTGGTATCGACCGAAGAATATCAAGAGAATTTGTATAATTACCATTCATATAATGAGCAGCAGCAAAAGCGAGCTTGTACACAGGAGTGTCGTTAAGCTGTACCGAT
Organism: uncultured Spirochaetota bacterium; assembly: GCA_964347455.1. Classification (GTDB taxonomy): domain Bacteria; phylum Spirochaetota; class B62-G9; order B62-G9; family DRHN01; genus JAGLSF01. The sequence continues at coordinate 1,089 of CAYFYU010000087.1, forward strand.
CTCTGGATGAGTTCAATAGCTCTATCGTACTTCCTGGACTGTATGAGTGCCAATGCGTATACAAAAATGGCCTGATGCATTTGTGGCCTGTTACGTATGAGCGCTTCGAGTATCTTAACAGCTTCATGGTAATACATCTGACCTATGTATAGCAGCGCCAGATAGTACTGTGCTTCTGCATTGTAACGTTCAACATGAAGTATCTCTTTACAAAGTCTGTGGAGTTCGAGAAGCCGTTCCTGCTTATAAAGAGGGAGAAGCAGTTTCTCTTTCACCTTGAAGGTTTCTATTCCATCACCTGGCTTTTTAAGATCGATTAAACGAAAGTAATCTCTTGCAGCATTTTCGAACTGTTCCATCTGCAGGGCAACATTCGCTTTCATAAAGAGTGCCTGTCTGTTATCCGGATTTTTTCGCAACTCCAGTGATAGAGCAACAAGAGCTTTTTCATAATTCTTTCTATCAAAAAATTTACGGGCTCTTTTAAAGGGATTAATCCTCTTTTTCAAAGAGAGAAATATGAGCAAGGAAAGAATCGCAACAGCAACTATGGCTCCTGCACCAGCTAATTGATATATGTTCAAGTCGCTGAGACCTATAACTCTGAGGATTGTATCCACAGTCTATCCCTAATAAAGAATTACTATCCATTACAGTATATCAGATAGCGGCCATGAAATACAACCGGTAAAGGAACTTCACTTGAAATTGTAATAAACTGGGTTTACATTGGTGGGAAAGCGTGGAGGCATCTATGCGGGCAATTGTGTATGAGGGCGTCAAACAGTTAAAACTAACAGATGTGGAGAAACCGCAGGTACATGAAAACAGCATCATTGTTAAGGTGCACGCCTGTGCGATCTGTGGTACCGATGTGAAGGCCTATAATATTGGTATTTCGAGTATTAAGCCGCCGGTCATACTTGGCCACGAATTCGTCGGTAGTATCGCGGAGGTGGGAAGTGCTGTTGACGGTTTTTCGCCCGGAGAGAGGGTAACCCTAGCGACAACACTCCCCTGCGGGAAATGCAGGATGTGCAGAAAGTCTCTTTTTAACCTCTGTCTCGATAAATCACCAGTGGGAACCTTTATCAATGGTGCATTTTCAGAATATCTTGAAATTCCGTCTCGTGGTATCGAACACGGAAATCTCATTAAAATCCCCGATGCACTTTCCGATCAAGCTGGTTGCCTCTGTGAACCGCTCGGATGTGTAATAAATGGCCAGAATCTTGCCAAGGTTGGATTTCCCGATACCGTTGTCGTTATCGGCGCCGGTCCCATTGGCATTCTCCATGCAGAAACTGCGAAAGCCAGAGGGTGTATCCAAACGATACTCATCGAGTACTCTAGAAAGCGATATGAATTGGCCAGACAGTTCAAGATCGATCATCTTATATGTTCAGAAAATGATGACCCAGTCGAGGCTGTGATGGATCTTACCGGTGGAACTGGAGCAGATGTTGTTATAAATGCCGCCCCCACCTTGCAGGCAGTGGAGCTCGCCTTCAGAATCGTATCAAAATCAGGAAGGATAAGTCTGTTTGCAAGTGTTCCGAAGGACAACCCCAGAGTACACATTGACGTAAACAGGATACATTATGAGCAGCTGGAAGTTTACGGAGCTTCAGATCTCAAACCTGAAAATGGATTTGTGGCTGTGCAACTTCTTGCCAGTGGAAAAATAAGCAGCGATCTCCTCATCACCCACACATTAAAACTGAAAGATTTCTTTAAGGGTATTGAGCTGATCAACGCAAGGGAGGCGCTCAAGGTTGTTGTCGTTCCTTAGGCGCAGCGTCGTTTGGATAGATAAAAACATTAGGGGGCTACACGTTTCAGTCTTCCCGAAAGAGGTCTACAACCTCATCAGCCGATGTGGCATTGATTAGTGCATTCAGGAATGACTTTGATTTGGAAAGTTTCGCAATTTCAGCGAGTGCCTCAATATGCGGTCCGGACTGATCTGGAGCTGCCAGAATAAGGAAGAAGAGCTTTGATGGTTTACCGTCCATAGCGTCGAACTCAATCCCCTGTGGGGCAATACCCAGCGACATCGTCAGTTCTTTCACTGCCTCGGATTTTGCATGGGGAACTGCAATACCAAACTCGAGACCTGTGCTACCCATTGCCTCTCTTTTATGAATATCATCAGCAACCCTATCTTTATCCTCGATTTTGCCTGCATCTTTCAATATCTGAATAAGCTCATCAATTACGCCGGGCTTGTCCCGTGCGGTAAGAGGAACTTTTACAACATCAGGTGTAATAAGATCAACCAATGCCATTTCAAACCTCTCTCATTTTAACATAGTAAAATCATCGGTTCCTGAGCAACAAACCGTTACTTCAGAGACCAAAGAGACCAAACCTTCCTGACGTCATTATTCGAGCGCATTGTACATCTCCCATACGCGTTCCTCATCTTTTACAATCAGAACCGAGCAGGATACAGCACGCATCGCCCTTTCAGTTTCATCGTAAAATTCATCTCTCCTACTCCTGATGTGGGAAAGCTCCCCAATGACGAGGAGATCGATCTCCTCCTCCTTGATCCTATTTATTATCTCCTGATGAACATTACCCATTGCGCTCTCGGTTTTTATGGGAATACCCTTTTGCTGAGCAAGATCCCGTACATGGTTTAGGTAACGTTCAGCATCAGCCTTCAGATCCTGTTCATAATTCATCTGCTCTTCTCTGAGAAAGATACGGGCCTTTACCAGTTCATTAAGGGCTTTTGTATTTATAACGTACAAGGCCTTGAGGGAAGCCCCGGTCGAACGGGCAAGACAGAGGGCATATTGCGCGGCCGTAATAGACCCTTCGGTTCCGTCTATGTAAACCATGATATTTTGTATAGGTTTATTCATCGAGAAGATTTAGCTGTTTTCCTCACCTCGAGCCGCTCCTTCACCATCTTCATTATTGCAAACATATCACGCTCATACTCCTCGAGGCTGTTTTCGATATATGATACCGTGTCCTTCAGGTTTGGTATAGCGATTTTTTCAAGGGCATTCACCTTTCGTATCGTTTTCTTAACTTCGTTCGCCAGTCTGAATGCCGACACTTTCAGTTCCGCAAGTCGTCCCATGAGCTCCAGAACGTTTTTGAACTCATTGAGAGAGCTGTCAATCCAGAAACTCGTTCCCATAGGACTGTAATACGGAGCGTGTTCCCTGAAATCGGTATCAACAACCGGAAGGGTTACACCCATGACCTTTCTTGTTTTTATTTGAATATCTGTTTCAATATAAATACCACTTGCAAGTTGCTGAACCCTGAGCTTTCCCATATTCAAAACAGCCTGCTCCAGAGTATGGTATGCTTTACGCAGCCCTTCCTCCACCCGGTTTTGAAACTGAACGGTTTGATCAACAAGATTCAGGAGTTCAACGATCAGTATATTACGTTTTTGGTCGAGGAGCTCATATCCGAGCGCTGCAAATTTCAGCTCATCCCGCAGCTTAAAGAGATTGGTTTTTGTAGGAGCAATGTCGAGCTTTGCCACGGGTTTCCTCCGCTAATATACAATTCCTTATTAAAGAAATCTCTCTACAACTTCCTCATCGGTAACACGATGGAGCTCTTCACGGGGCAGTATTCGCAGCACTTCCCAACCACGGTCGAGGGTTTGTTCAATGCTCCGCTCCTCATCCATCGGCTGCGATATGAAACTTTTTTCAAACTCATCTCCGAACTCAAGATAGGTATGGTCCAGAGGTGTTAACTCTTCTTCACCAATAACGGATGCGAGATTTCGAACATCCCTAACATAGCTGTAAGATGCAAAAAGCTGACTCGCCAGATGGGGATGATCCTCGCGGGTCATTCCTTCACCAATACCATCCTTCATGAGCCTTGACAGGGATGGAAGTCCCGCTACAGGGGGATAGATACCTCTCCCGTACATTTCCCTTTCAAATACGATCTGCCCCTCAGTTATGTACCCTGTAAGATCTGGAATAGGGTGAGAAATGTCATCATTGGGCATGGTGAGTATGGGAAGCATCGTAATCGAGCCTCTGTTTTCTTTGAGCATACCGGACCTCTCGTATAATTCGGCCAGATCCGAATAGAGATACCCGGGGTAACCCTTTCTTGAAGGTATCTCTCCCCTGATTGTTGAAATCTCGCGGAGAGCCTCGCAGTAATTCGTCATGTCGGTCATGATAACGAGGACATGCATCTCTTCATGGTAGGCCAGGAATTCAGCCAGAGTAAGTGCAGTTCTCGGCGTAATAAGTCTCTCTATAGAGGGATCATCAGCAAGTGAGAGAAAAAGTGCTACCTTTTCGAGAGCTCCGCTTTCCTCAAACGAACGTGTAAAGAACTGGGCCACGTCATGCTTCACCCCCATGGCTGTAAAAATAACGGCAAAATCGGATTCAGCTCCACGGATCTTTGCCTGGCGGGTTATCTGTGCCGCAAGCTCATTGTGAGGAAGACCGTTACCGGAAAAAATCGGAAGTTTCTGACCCCTGATAAGTGTGTTCATGCCGTCCAGCACGGATATGCCCGTCTGTAAGAAATCTCGTGGATACTCTCTCGCAGTAGGATTTATCGGTTTACCGGTTACACGTAATTCCAGCTCACCTTTTGGCGGCGGTCCGCCATCGATGGGATGGCCAAGCCCGTTGAAAACACGGCCAAGCATATCCCTCGATACCACGATTTCCAAAGGCTCACCGGTGAAACGCACTCTGGTTTTTGGAATGGTAAGGCCGGACGTACCTTCAAATACCTGCGCCAAAACCGCATCTGTTGATGTTTCCAGAACCATCCCGAGGCGAAGATTCCCATCATTATCGATACACTCAATGAGTTCTCTATAACCGACAGGATGGGTATTTTTAACGAACAGAAGTGGACCGTCTATTTTTTCAACCCCGATGTACTCTCTACCCTTCAACAGTTCCTTTTGGATCTGGTCTAATTTTCTATTTTCAGGCATGTATGCTCTCCAGCTGATCCATCGAGCGCACAAGACGCGCTTCAATTTTATCAAGTTCTGAAATATCCTCGTTGGAAACGCTATATTTCATTTTTACAATATCCTGATACACCTTCATCCTCCGTAACTTCACAAGGGTCACACCTCGCTTTATGGCAGCCTTACCCCTCCTCCAGTACGTGAGGACGATGTGGAGCATCTTTACCTGTTTTTCAATTGTTGAAAATCGGTCAATGTCATCAAAAGCATTCTGCTGCAGAAATCCATTCTTGAAAAGTGTACACACATCAAGAATGAATCTCTGGCTATCTGGAAGCGCATCGGGACCGACCAGTTTGACGACTTGCTGTAGTTTTACCTCCCTGAGAAGCAGATCCATGATTTCCTTTCGATCCTCATTCCACTCTGTACTTATATTCTCCTCCCACCAGGGAGTTATATCCAGCAGATACTCACTGTAACTCTCGAGCCAAGATATGGAAGGATAATGTCTGGCATTAGCGAGACCCCGGTCAAGGGCCCAGAAACAGCGAACGAACCGCTTCGTATGTTGGGTCACCGGTTCTGAGAAATCACCTCCCGGCGGGGAAACGGCACCGACAATGCTGACAGAGCCGGCGGTACCCGCTCTATTCCGCACATATCCTGCACGTTCATAAAACTCTGCGATCCGGGTCGGCAGGTAAGCTGGAAATCCTTCTTCAGCCGGCATCTCCTCCATTCTTCCTGACAGCTCTCGGAGGGCCTCAGCCCATCGTGAAGTTGAATCTGCCATTATCGCAACGTGAAATCCCTGATCCCTAAAGTATTCTCCAATGGTCACCCCGGTATAAATGCTCGCCTCCCGAGCAGACACGGGCATGTTCGATGTATTTGCAATGAGTACTGTCCGCTCCATGAGTGTTTTGCCTGTTCTTGGATCGATGAGTTTGGGAAACTCCGTGAGCACATCGGTCATTTCGTTTCCGCGCTCTCCGCAGCCGATATAAACAATGATGTCTGCATCACACCATTTCGCCAGAGCCTGCTGCGTCATCGTCTTGCCGGTCCCGAAGCCTCCAGGTATTGCCACTGTTCCTCCTTTTGCCACCGGGAAAAGCGTATCGATAACCCGTTGACCGGTTAAGAGAGGAATTTGGAGACGCAGCCTATGCGAGACAGGCCTTGGCTGCCGAATTGGCCACCGGTGCATGAGGTAAAGGTCGCGCAGTCCTTCACGGGTTCGAACCTGCGCAATAGGCTCATCCACCCTGTACTCACCCACCGGTACAATTGATTGGAGCAACCCTTCAATAGACGGAGGCACGAGAATTTTCTGTTGAATGCGCTCTGTTTCCTGAACAGTACCAATAATCTGACCACCTGTTATCATTCCATCTGCTTCAACCAGGGGGTTGAATTTCCACAAGCGCTCCCTATTAAGAGGTTCAACCTTTATGCCTCGTTCTATATAATTTTGCGAGATGCGCCGTATATCCTCGAGGGATCTCTGTATTCCGTCGTAGATTGTTCCTATCAACCCGGGTCCCAGTTCAACTGAAAGAGGCATACCGGTTCCATAAATCTGGTCGAGTGGTGCGACTCCGGTCGTATCCTCGTACACCTGAATGATTGCCCGCTCGCCTTCGAGCTTTACAATCTCACCGACCAAATTATCATCACTTACCATGACAAGTTCGAACATCATTGCCTCTTTCACACCTCTTGCTTCAATAACCGGTCCATTAACCCGATCAACATATCCAATAATTCGCTCCATATCACAGACTCCACAATTTTCACGTGTCAGTTACCGGTAATAAACATTTTTTTAGCCATTTCACGTGAGCTAGTCACCAAATAGTTTTTCATATATCAGTTTACGTATCTCGGCATTCTTTCGCATAAATATTGTCTCTATCTGATTATTAAATGCTGTTTGGTTGTCCGTTGAGGCAAGAGTTACTCCCTGCCCGAGAAGAGCGGCTTTTTTAGAAACGGTGAGCTTGACCTTATTACCGAGAATGGTATGAACGTTCCGTTCTGCCGCACGGAGAAGTCCCGCATCAATAATCTTCCGTTCAGGCCTCGATGCGTTTACCACCGCTATTTCTTCACCAAGTCCAACTGCTGCTTCAGTTATCAGATTCAGGAGAACAGTGCGGTACTGCTTTTTTGTCACCATTGCCTGGAGCACCGCCCTGGCCTTCTCGCCGACCTCATTGAAAACACTCTCACGAATCTGCATTGATCGACGCTTGGCCTCAATGCTGTTTCCTGACAATAATCTGGTCCTAATCGCATCAAATTGTATTTTTGCCTTCTCCTCAGCGTCCTGAATAATAGATCGAGCCTGACTGTCGGCATACTGTAGCCTTCTGTCTGCTTCTTTTTTTGCCTCAGAAATAATATCCTCTGCTTCCTCATTTGCGTCTCGTTCCATTTCCACAATAAGGGAATTCATTTTTTCAGCGTTGGCAGAGTTTTCAAGGCGTCTTTCCCGTTGGTGATCACTCATCAGAATAGTCTCCATCTGTTACAAGGCTATGCCGATTGCAGCATTTACCATCTCACGGATTCCCGGTCGTCCCGCGGCAGGACCCTCTCTGTCAGGAATCTCGACTATGAGCGGAAATTGCTGGTTAAATAGTTGTCGATTTACCAAAGATCGAATTAAATCAGCCGCTCTCTCGGTTATTATGAGGACGCCGATATCACTGTCCTCCAGGACCTGATGAAAAACCATCTCCGCATGCTCCTGGTCTTTCACTACACTTCCCTTCACACCAACCATACCAAAACCGAGAATTGAATCCTCGTCTCCAATAATATAGTACTTCATATTCAGATTATACCTTTCCAAGAATCATGAGTGCTGTAATGAATCCAAAAATAACGAGCCCCTCTGCAAGAGCAACAAATATGAGCGCCTGACCGGCTACTTCGGGCTTTTCAGCAACAGCTCCCATTGCTGCTGATCCCACGTTTCCAATCGCCAGCCCTGCTCCAAGGGCTCCAAGCCCGAATGCTATTGCCGCAGCGATAAAGGCGAATTTAGAGACCGTTGCACTCTCAGGAGTCATACCTACACCAACTGCAGTACTTACAGCGCCTTGGGCCTCTGCGAGACTTTTAGCACTTTCAGATTCCTGGGCGAATATTCGAAAACCAGTAATCATACTTACAATCGTCAAAATGGAAATGAGAACAACCACACTGATTACAATTTTCTTCTGCAAACGTTTTTTATTGTTTTCCATTTATGCTTCCTCCCCTATTTTTCTCAGAGAAACGGGCGAATAGATTTCACCGGATCCGCTGAAAAATTTCGTAAAGAATTCATAATAATGCAATCGAAGTGATTGTATTCCTGCAGAGAGGCCTTCAAGTCCTATCACCAGAATATTTCCCACAACAAGGATGCTAATGGACCAGATAGAAAACTGAACAACACTTCCAGCAGATGCCATTCGAGCCAGTTCAAAAAAAGCGGCCATCAGGCTCACATGTGCTATGCCGAGACCTGCAACTCGCAAAAACGAGAGGGTGTTGGAAAGGTATCCGCTAAACACCTCGAGAAGTTCCACAATCCCTTCCATAAGAAAATTAAAGATCATAAAAACGGTGAATGGTTTCTTTGGCTTCTCTTTCCTCTCAATGATCGCAAAGATCGGGGATTTCAGAAAGAGGAATATCGCCGGTATCCCAACAAGAATGAAAAGGTCAATGCCGGCCGGAAGTTCTTTGTAACCATGCCGTATAAGATAAATTGCTGCATAGATTCCTCCTCCGAATATCCATCCACCCATGACACCACCTTTATCCAGGATAAGGTTAACCCACTTTCCTTTTATTGTGAGATTTATCCAGTTAAACAGGAGACCCACACTTATTACGGTAATTCCAAAATACAGCGAAATGGTGAGAATATCGAAGAGATCGCTTACATAGGATTTTGTATTCGAATTCCCGACCACAATCCCATAAAAATCAAACCAGACTGGTTTCAACCATTCCATACCAAAATATGATCCAAATAAACCGCCAAAGATAATCGAGGATACTCCACACCATGCTATGAGTTTCGAAAGATTCCTTAACCCCTGCCGCATCCCCTTGAAGAGGATGCTGCTCAATAGACCGAAAAGTACGAGGACAATACCTTGCCCGACATCTGAAAACATGAGGCCAAACATGATGAGATAGGTAAACATTACGAAAAATGTCGGATCAACGGTTCCGTATTCAGGCACCGCATAGTTTTTTACGAGCATCTGGAAGGGCGCAAATAACTTTGGGTTTTTAAATTGAACTGGCGGTTTGGACCTCAACCTGTCTCTTTTTGATAGATCCTTTGGTTCACTCCACTCAAGATAGCAATGCCCACGGGTCGCTCGTTTTATGCCATCCTCGAGATCCGTACGTTTGCTCTCCGGAAGCCATCCCGAAAAAATAATTGTTCTCGAGGTCTTTCTGAAATAGTTCTGTACTCTGGAAACCAGTTCGTGTACTCTGAGCTGGTTCCATATCTGTTCAAGTTCTTTCCTGCTCCGCTCGATGATGTTCCTCTTTTGTTCGTCCAGTTTTTGATACTCCTCCTCGAGAATCCTCATCTTTGCAACCAAATCAGCCGCAACTTCCGTCCTCAGCTCTCCTAATTCTGGCGAAGGTTCGACTTCCTGCCAACCCAGCTTTTTTAAGGTGGTATCAACACGTTCTTTGTCCCGTTTCATCGTAACGAGGAGAAGATGAGACAGATTATGTTCCTCTGATAATGGGATCACAACCGATGGAATCTGCCCAAAATCGATATTGAGAGATTTCACATGCTCAGTTTCAATTTTTCCCATGCGGATGGAAATAAATGAATAGCTTCTGCTCAATCCATTATCCGGAAGGCCGACGCTGTATGATCTCATCTGTTCCTTAATCTCTGTTAAACTCGACAATTGCTGCTGAACAGTCCGCTGGCGTTCCGTAATGCGGTTCAGATCATTGGATATTTTATCAAGAATTCTTGAATCTTCCTCGACTTCTGATGTCTTTATTACGGCGAGATCAGTACTTTCAGGTGGAATAAGCTCAACAGTATCTCCAAAGGTGTATCCGACCGATTTCAGCATTCCTTCAATACGTTTTCGAATGTCCGTAACTCCTGCGAGAGATACGTCTTGATCAATTTTCTGAACTTTTTCTTCCCATTGATCCTTCACCTGACGTACATCCATAAAATGCATGACACCTTTTCTGAGCAACACCTCAGCAACTTTTTCTGAATCATGTTCCAGCACGACAGCAAGCAGTCGCACCATTGGCGTCGTGAATATCACAGCAAATCCTCAAGGGGTAATTTATACTGTTTTGCATTTAAAATCGCTGAAATACGTCTCATCTCTTGCCGCTTTAGTATAAAATATGAGAGCACTATCCCTATTGTAAAAGGATATCCAGAAAGTATTCTTCCCACTTCATACATCAATATCTGTTCCAGTATTCGATCAATGAGAAGTAGCCGTGAATATGCATCGGTAACCTGTGAAGAGAGAATGGTTGTCAGACCCGGATATTTCTTCTGTACAATATCCTGTAGAATACGTACAACGTTCTGTGATGCGTAGGCTTCCCGAATAGTCTCTGAACCAACGCTGAATCCATGGGGAATTACAAACTGCAGTACCATTTCAATAGGAAGTTTATGAAAATTTTTAAATCTGATAATCCAATTTATGTTTTGCAGATCAATCTCAATACCGATGAGACGAAGAGCAACCTCCCGATCCCGGCTACTCAGCGACCGAGTCTTGTTTACGAGGTTCTGATAGTAGTAATGATCCAATGCCACTTCGAGAGGAAAGAGAGATTTCTGTTCTGTCACGGCACTACGGTGCTTTTCAATTATATTTTTGTAAGGGGTGTCGCGGAGCTCATCGATAACTCCATCGAAATCTTGGGCAATAACTATTTTTGTAACATCCATATCGTGAAGAATTTTATCTCGATAGAGAAACCGTATACCCTCGTCTATGGTTCGACGCCGTATAGAGATATCAAAAAAAAGTCGCAACGCATTCTTTAAATTCTCGATTTCATGATATACGGATAGGGATTGGACAATTTCGAGGACATCGTCCCTGACGTATTTTGCTATTTCATAATGGAGAACAATCTCCCTTCTGAAAAGTTCCAATTCTCCTAACTTTAAATCACCGGTCTTGTCATAAAATTCTTCCAATATCGCAAAGGGAGTACCTCTGAGCAGAACAAGAGCATCAGCAAGTGAACGGGCTTCATCTAGCTGTTTTAAAAAATCAACGGAGAGGATTTTTGATAGGCGTGCTCGAAGCATTGCATTAATAAATGCGTACCGTCGAACCTTTGATGGCATCCACAACCTTCCCTATTCGAACTCCGTCTTTATGACCATTTCAACAACTTCATCGACAAGTTTATTTAATCGTTCCCTATTCTTCTGGAGAGTTTTCCTGCTCTCATCTTCAGCTTTTTCAATCATCTTTTTCCTATCAAGATCAGCTTCTTTTCGAGCCTCTTCCACTGCAGTTTGAATAATGGTCTTTGCTTTTACCCGAGCATTTTCCAGTCTCTCGCTGA
>CAYFYU010000087.1:12685-17367 GCA_964347455.1 uncultured Spirochaetota bacterium
CGAATAATGTCTAGACTTTTCTCGCTTTGCAAAACCACTACTAACCCTGGGAAAAAATTGGAGGCGACCAGACATGGATTCACCCTGTTCTTATTAGAGAATTTATATGTATTGCCCCATACGGCCGTATTCTTAGGGGCGTGACTCTGTTTTTCCCAATACGGGCTTCCATGAATTTGATATATTCATCACGGTACTTATTTGGAGTGAAAACCTGTATCGTTCCGGCAAATCCTCCACCATGAACACGGTACGCCCCACCAAGTCTTGATGAAAAAAAAGAATCCGTTAATGCAAGGGCCAGATTTAACGGCTGCTTGAGGGGGCTTCGGGTGCTGAATGAGTTCTGAAGCCATTTTGCTGAAGAGTCACCCGAGCTTTGCACAAGGCTGAGAAATGCCTCAACATCACCCTTTTGAAGAGCTTCAACCTGTTGTGAAACCCGTTCATTTTCATTTAGAAAATGGTACGCCCGAAGGATGGCTCTATCAGAAATATTCTGGCGGAGACGGGCAATATCGTCTAGCAGCACCTCTATCGACAACTCTCTACAGTTTGAGGCACCGAATAAAGCCGCCACTCGGTTCATATCGCGAGGGATTGACGCATATTCTTTGGTGAGATCTGCGTGATCAGATCCAGTATCGACCACAAGCAAGCTGTAATCAAAATCTGCAAAGTCTCGATTGATTTTGTCAACCATTGGCTTATGCAAATCGGCAAAATCAATGGCAACAATTCCCCCATACAGGCATGCAATCTGATCCATGAGACCACAGGGTTTTCCAAAAAAATGGTTTTCAGAAAACTGTCCAATTTTTGCGAGTTCGAGATCGGTAACTTTCCCTTCGTTGAACAATGTATTCATGATGGTGCCAAGCAAAACCTCAATCGATGCCGATGAACTCATCCCAGAGCCAACGCTTACGTTACTGGTGACAACAGCGTTGAATCCACCAATTGAATATCCGAGCTCTACTAATCGGGCGGTTATACCGCGCAATAGGGCGGCAGTGCTCCCCATTTCTGCCTTTTTTTGTTCAAGATCATCTATTTGTACAATAAAAGGGGTTTCATATTCCTCAGAATAGACCGTTATGGTTTTTGAATCTGTTTTTGCCACAGCTGCAATGGAATCGAGATGAACGCTCCCCGCGAGAACTCTTCCTCCATTATGATCGGTGTGGTTTCCTCCTATCTCAGTTCTTCCGGGCGCACTAAAGAGCTGAACATCCTTCTCCTTAAAACGCTTATTATAATTGGAGATTATTTTCTCGTAACGCAGGGTCTGTTCTTTCACACCGGTTTCATCCGAGCCGTAGAGTACTCTGAAGAGGTCTATCGTATCATCACTATATAAGATATTCATAAACTGTCTCCTGCGTTATGTTTTATTTATGACTTTCACCCAGGATAGTTACTTTGCAATGATACAAAGGGCAAATCATTCTGTCTATCTGTTTCCAGATTTGTATAGTAATGAAATGAGGATCTCCTACTTGACATGAAGTGATTATGCGGACAATATGTGAGTGAAGGATAAACAGGTTAGTATACCTAAAGGTAAGGACAGTATGGAATGGAAACTTCCTCCAAAAATTAAAATTTATGAGGCTCTCGGTTGCATTGGTGACAACCGAATTCATGTCAAAGACGATGAGGCAGGGGTACTATCATCAAGTAGGGGAAAGGAGTATACCGTAAAATATGATTCACAAAAAAAAGCCATTATGAGCAATGATAATGGATCGTACTGGGGTGGATATCTAGGTTATCCCTCAATTTCTTTCTTAATGGTAAAAGGCATAATAAAATACAACCCTCATTTTGCAGATTCATTGAGGGATGTCCCATGGAAAGACATCAACGTTAAATTCAGAAATAATTTCGAAAAAACCGAAGCCTTTGTATTGGAGATACTTCAAGATAGAGGATATGAACCGAAAAGAGTAGGTGAAGAGGTTGCCCTGATAGTAGAACAGCTCAAGAGCTTACACCTTGAGAAGTTAGGTCCAAGGGTTAAACCACCTTCCGGTTATTAATTATTCAGGTCACTGGACCAAAATCAGACCGTTAAAAACTGCTGTATCCTTTGGGGGTATATCGAAAGGTAAATCCGCATTGGATGCCGTCTTTGAAACATCTATACCCATGGCTTCCATAGAAGGTCTGGCCTGGAAAGGTTTGCGGCAGGGTTCATCTGAATCAGGAGAGACACACTCCGCGCATAAACGGCACGACCCAGCAATAAATCCTGTTGCAAATATATAACCCATTTGGAAGGCCGTTGATTCAACCTTGTGGACAATCCCATGCAGGCGCTTCCTTGCGCGGGTAAAAGATCTTTGATAGCTTGTGATAAATGTTTCGTTTTGGTATAGATTTGTCAAAGGACCTGTTTCGCGTTCTATCATAGATTTCATGTCTTTGGGAATAGGACAGTGCAGTTGTAAGAGCAAACTAGTACTGTATTTTGATAGTATCTTTATGAATTCTGTAACGGGCATAACGTTTGGTGGACACATCAAATTCACTCCATAGTCGTCACAAACAGGTGCCTGACATTTCAGGCGGGTTCTTTCATCGACTACGACATCCTCTGCATCGATTAGACTGGCATTTGAAACTCCCAACTTCAATGCCAGATCACACAATTGATTTAGATCCTTTTCAACCATTTTTTGCATTTGCATTTTACCCCCTGTTACAAATTTCAAAACAGGCAACGGACTATATAATTAAATATATCTCTTCATAATTATCAGAAATAAAAAACTACTATTAAATTTATGATAGTTCTTTGAGTAGTGTTTTTGCATCCATCAGATCAGCTGTGTCATATCCCTCGGTGAACCAATTGTAGATTTCAGAAAGCAGCTTTCGGGCTTCATCCTTCTCCCCCTGCTTCAGCCAGAGTCTGCTCAGGCTCACCGATGCCCGAAGCTCTAATGATTTGGCTTGTTTTTTCCGGGCCACCTCGACTGCTTTACGAAAGTTTGCTTCTGAACTAGCCTCATCCGGGTATTCCTGATTCAGAAACAACTCACCTCTTATTCTGTACAACTCCGCATCGTAAAACATTCCTTCATTCTTCCCAACAATCGCCTGTGCTTTATCGAGTTCATCTTGCCCTTTATCTATATTTCCCATTTTCTGATAAATTTCTGCCAAGAGCACGCGTAAATGCATTTGTACTAATATTGTATCAGTTGCTTGACAGGCTGCTATCCCCTGTTTTAGATCTACAGTCCCTTCTTCATCTTTCCCCAGCAATGCAATTGATGAACCACGAAGTGCTGTGGACCATGCCAGCCAGAGTGGAAATCCCTGCTCTTCTGATAGTGATATTGCCTCCTCCGCCCGATCCCGGGCCTGCTGACTTTCGCGACGCATCAGATGTATCAGCGCAGCACAGACTATTGCATACGCTGCACTGAAAGGATGCGATAGTTCCTGTGCCAAATCGATAGCTGTAGCTATTTTCTCTACTGCCTGGTCGGGATAACCCAGTGACCACAGACCTTTAGCTGCAAGGGTTCTACACATCACCCCAGGGTCTTCCCTACCGGGGAGTAATACGCGGGAGCTTTTTGGCTGTGAATCATAGAGGGCGATAGTTTGTTCATTGTGCGCTTGCGCAGATTCATATACACCACTCCACCAATAGTTTGCTCCAAGAGCATGATGAGCCTCTATAAGGGAAGCTGGGTCTTTTAATTGTTCTGAGAGATTGAGAAGTTGTTCAGCAATTTGTTGTGATGTGACTAATTCAGCCTTTGTCAAATAAAAGATCCAAAGTCCGTGTAGTATTTCGAAGAGCTTCGGGGTATTCTCTAGCTTCTCGCACAATTCATGTGCACGAGCAAACGCCTGTTTGACCTCCTGTGCCCCAAACCCCTGAATAGCCATGAGCGCTGTGCCATATGCTGTCTGCAGCTCAAGTTCACCCTGTGTCCGTGCTTTATTTTCCGGGAGCTCCCGAATTAATTCCAATCCCCTGCCAAAGTGCTCGGCTGCTTCTCTATGTGCAGAACGCCTGACAGCTATATCCCCTGCCCTCTGCCAGTAGGGAATAGCCTGCTGGGGGAATCCTGCCTCAGTATAGTGATGCCCCAATATCTCAGGCAGTAGTTCCGCCACCTTGGGAAATCGTTGTTCCAGCACCTGGGCAACCTCCTTGTGGTACTTCTTTAGAGTGCTCCGCATCAACGACCCGTAGGCTGCATCATGGGTGAGGGCATGCTTGAAGATATAGGTCGAATGGGGATAGATACCCCGCTCGTAGACAAGCTCCGAGTCCTTCAGGATAGAAAGCCGGGAGAGTAACTCCTTCTCAGGAAGCCCTGTTACCTCCCGTATCAGCTCATAGCCGAACTCGCGCCCCATCACCGAACCAGTCTGAAGCAGCTTCTTCACCGCCTCAGGCAACGAGTCAACCCTCGCCATGATCACATCCTGTATCGTTGAGGGGATGCTTACATCCTGAAGGTCTTTCATTGCAGTATAGCTTTGGCCCCTCTTCTGCAGTACCTTCAGGTCCTTGAGAGACTTCACAAACTCCTCGATGAAAAAGGGCACCCCCTCTGTCCTGTTGAGAATGAACTCTTCAAGCTCCTTCGCAACCTCCTGGGTCCCCAGAAGATTCCCGACCATCAACAGACTCTCACGGTTTGAGAGCCGGT
>CAYFYU010000088.1:0-9251 GCA_964347455.1 uncultured Spirochaetota bacterium
AGATCTACCCCCCGTCAGTTCACTTTCCATTTCACTACCCCCCTTCCCTACTACCTGGCAAATAGGTGTAAGCCCATCTCTATTTAGTAAACAGAGAACGCTAAATTCTATGGACTCGACCGACACCTTCTATTATGGTAGCTGTATGTCGAGATTTTTCTGAGCACTGCGTTGTCTCATTTTATAAGATAATATTTTCACTTGCCCTGAACAAGAGATGGGAGCTGTAAAGGAAAAGAGCTAATGCGCTATGTTGTTAAAAATTTTCTTCCATCGTCAGGCTCTCATTGTGTTTCAAATTCGATTAAACAGGTATTTCACTTCTATGGACATTCAATATCTGAGGAGATGATATTCGGTCTGGCATCCGGATTGAATTTCTTTTACTCTGAATTTAAAAATATTCCATATCCAGTAATCGGTGGAAGAACTAAAATAGGAGATTTTGAAGAGAATCTTGCCTGTAATCTCGGCATATCCATCGAAACCTATGCCACGTCGAGTACCATGAAGGCATACAATGAAATGAAGCAGCTCATAGACAAAAACGTTCCCGTCATCATATATGTGGATATGAATGCACTTTCCTATCTGGGGATGCCTCAAGATGTACATTTTGGTGGACATACCGTTGTGGTTTTTGGAATTGACGAAGTGGAAGGTATCGCCTACGTGTCTGACCGGGACTCTAAAAAAAGGAGTATAACCTTGAACCCGGCTGAAAAACCATCCGACTATCATAAAGTGGCTCTTGATGAATTATCAAGAGCACGTGACTCACGTTACAATCCCTACCCTCCCAAAAACAAATGGCTCACCTTCGACCTGAGTGGCATGTGGAAAATTGACCAAAACATCATATTTGAAGCGATTCGGGAAACCTGTACGGTCATGCGCTGCCCACCAATGAAAAACCTCGGGTTAAATGCTATACGCCATTTTGCTCAGAAGGTTAAGGAATGGAAAAATTATAATGAGGAAAATTTCAAACGTGCAACTTTTAATGCTTTCATCATGATTGATGAAAAAGGCGGTACCGGTGGTGGTGCATTCCGTAGAATGTACGGTAATTATCTAAGAGAGTGTGCTCCCATTACTGGTCTCGAAGAAATGGAATCAATCGGGAAGGAGTACGTTACCCTGAGCGAATGGTGGGATGATGTGGCCGATAAGTTATTTGAAATGAGCACATCAGGTAACGTGAATGAATTGGATGAAGTGGCCGATCTCCTCACCTATATACATCACAAGGAGGACAATTTAATCCAGCATTTATGTATAATCGTAAGTGGTTTTGCTAGTGGTACCGATTGACCCTGATCTATCCCAGCCGAACTTCTATGCTCAATTCCTCAATTCTAAAAGCTCTTGAATTGCAGCTTCAGAAAGCTCTGTGCCCTGATAATCGTTTCTTACCTGAAGGAAATATCCCTCAGCCTTTTCTCTTTCTCCAACCTCCTTGAGACATTTTCCGAGCATTAATAGGGCGTATGGTTTCAACTCGCCCTCTGCCGTACCTCCCGATATCCTGGTTAGTCCTTCAATCGCATCGGGATAATTTTTTAAAAAATAGTGTGAAACAGACAGATGCATCAGCGCCACACTGTAAAAATCACTGCTCGTGTCGCTCGTGCTTGCCTTAAGATAGGGGACTGCTTCTTCAAAGCGCATCACATTAAAGAGTGATAGTCCAAGGTGAAATGCGGCCCTTCCTTCGTATGCATTCATACCCTGATCTTCGATAACGACCTTGAGCAGAGAGATTGCCTGTGAATATTCCCCGTTCTCAAAATGATTCAGCCCCTTTTGATAGCTACCTTCCATGCTAATATCGAAATCACTTTCGTCGAACCATTCCAGCTCATCTTCAGAACTGGGAGCTCCCCTGACACCAGCAAGTGCAGTTTCTGTATATGTATCTTCACCGGACCCCATGTTTTTCGTGTATCGCTTTAATCCCTTAAGCCATCCAACTTTTTTCTTCTCTTTGACTTTTCCACTGAGATCTCCGACACTCTTCATTCTGTTACTTCCGATTGAGATAAGCTCTCCATCCATATCCAGTTCAACCACGCCGTCTGTACCGGTACGAATAACTGATCTTGAATCAAGCTCCATGTTTATAACTGCCTCTCTCCAATTCCCATTACCGTAAACATCCACCGAACATTCACCGCTCTTATAAACGATAAATATCTCGGATAACCCAAAGGAAACAGTGAAGAGAAAGATGCTTATGAGAAGTAATGACTTGATAACTCGCATGGGCTTCTCCTTTTAAGAGGACAAATTCTAACTCACTTTTTTTAGTGCTGCAGTCACCCCATTATACTTTTCAAATCAACACCGGTATAATACATATTATACCTCATAATTAGACAAAATGGACTAAATAAAAAATGAGACTATCAGATATTTCTCCTTCCGTCATCTAAATAGTCAACGATCTGCTGAAATTCACCAAACACCTTTCGTGCACCATGCTCCGATAATAACCTCTTATGTTCCTCCTTTTCTTGGATACTCTCCTCTGTATCTATATTTACAAAGCCGATCGGCATCATACCTGCTCTGGATGCTGCAACCATATCATCCGGCATATCTCCGATATAGTAAATCCTACTATAACGATTAAACCCGCTTTGCTCAATACAGAGTTTCAAGCTGAAAGGATGTGGTTTACGTAAGGTCTCTTCTGTTTTTCTTTCAGCTGCAACAATATCGTCCTCAGACACAACTGTTTTGAACATTTCGATAATATTGAATTGTTTCAGTGCATAGTGTGCTTCAACGGCGGGTCTCCCGGTTGCAATAGACAGCGTATACCTATGAGAAAGCATTCCCAGCTGATCGAGGGTCGGTATGAGACTCTCCCGTTCTATGTAACCGTTTTTGTAATAAAAAATGGAGGGTGAACCATAAATTTCCTCAAAAAGAAGTTTGCCCAGATATATCTCTTGAAATATTCTTTTAACAATGTTGCCCGACAAAACATCCCCTTGATTCAGGAGAAACGGAGAAGCTCCACCCCCCAGCCCACCTATTTTGATATGCAACTCCCGGATATTTCCCTGAGCTAAAATTTTTTGGAGGATCGACAGATCGCAACTCCGCATAATGATCTGAAAAGCTTCGAGCAAACTTGCGTCATCCCTAATCTCTACTAAACGAGATAGCTTTTTTTTTGTGCTGCTGTCAATATTCTGCAAGCCCTGGTTGAGGTAACTATTGATGATTGCGTAAGTGAGGTCCCAGTCGTTGTTGAGACCCCCGCTCTTTTTTATCGACGCAATGTCGGAAAGGGTCAGGAAGGTGTTATTAGGAATATGTACGCCGACCACATCCCGTAGATAGGAAATCACCGAAAGTCGCGTCACCTCGCGGTAGGATGCCGTTACGTCAACGAGCACCCCATCCATATCGAAGACAAGAAGGGATTTTTTTTTATTCCGATTGTAACTCATAAAATCACATCCGTATGTCAACACCACGATTCTTCAGGTATTTCTTTGTTTCAGGAATGGTAAACTCTCCGTAATGGTAGATAGAGGCCGCAAGTACCGCGGACGCTCCGCCCAGGACCACAGCATCGTATAGATGGGCCAGCTCCCCACAACCTCCCGAGGCGATAACGGGAATATTAACAAGTGAGCTGATTTCTTTAAGGAGTTCCAGGTCGTAGCCATCCTTGGTCCCATCCCTATCCATACTGGTTACGAGTAGTTCACCCGCACCGAGACTTTCGACCTTTTCACACCATTCAATTGCATTTATTTCGGTTTTCTCCCTTCCACCTTTCACATACACTCTGAATCCCTCAGGTTCTCTCTTGACATCTACAGCAACAACAATGCATTGAGAACCATAGTGCATGGCACCATCTTTTATCAAACTCGGATTTTGTACCGCAGAAGTGTTTATAGACACCTTGTCCGCGCCTGCCTGTAATATTCTCTGCATGTCCTGGACAGTTCGAATCCCTCCACCAACGGTGAATGGAATAAAAATCTCGTCAGAGACCTTTTCCACAACATCGATTAAAATTTCTCTATTATCAGAGGTTGCCGTGATATCGAGAAAAACAAGCTCATCAGCACCATCCCTATCATACTTCCGCGCCCATTCAACAGGATCACCCGCATCCCGTATATTGACAAAATTTATTCCCTTTACAACCCTCCCTTCGGTTATATCGAGACAGGGTATTATCCTTTTCTTCAACATTGCATTTCCTTCAGCATCTTTATTAAGGTACTACTAAAGGGGAGTCTTTTAAAAGAAATTCTTACACTGTTGATATTGTGAAGATCAACTGTTCTTCAATAGATTGCAGGCATCCTTTACGGAGAGTTTGCCTTCGTATATGGCTTTTCCGGATATAACACCTCTCACTCCAAGGGGTTCAAGGGTTTTCACCACTTTAATATCCTCCAGGCTTGAGACTCCACCTGCGGCTATGAGTGGTAAGCCGGTCTCTTTCACCATTCGCCTGATACCATCAATATTGGGACCTTCCAGCATCCCATCTTTCGATATATCGGTATAAATTATGAGAGAGAATCCCATCCTTTTTACCGTTCTCCCAACCTGAAGTGCCGATAGATCGCTTCCCTCGGTCCAGCCTGATACTCTTACCATGCCATTCTTCGCATCAATGCCCGCAACGAGCTTTTCACCGAATTCGGAGAGCAATTCATCGACATGTTCCGTATTTCGCACGAGAGCGGTTCCAAGTATGACCCGCTCGACCCCCATATTTAACAGGAGCCTTACGTCATTTCGACTGCGCACACCGCCACCCACCTGGATTGGTACGCGGACTGCACGCACAATCTTTTCTATGACTTTTTTGTTTCCCCTCAGAGGATCACGAGCTGCATCGAGATCGATTATGTGGAGATAACGAGCTCCCTGATCCTGAAAGGAAAGCGCCGCCGATACCGGGTCTTGGACATACTGTGTCTTCTTGTCGTAATTGCCTTGAGAAAGCCTGACGCATTTCCCATCGATCAGATCGATCGCCGGTATAAAAATCATATGCAATAAACCTAGCAAATAGAAAATTATAAAAAGTGCTTTAAAAATAAATACTGCAGTGCTGGCGAGTTTTACACAATTTCTTCGAGCATCTCTTCTTTTTCCGGTCCGATGCCCCAACGCAATTGACGGAGAACCCCCTGGGCAATATTTGTAAGATGGTCACCTATTTTTTCCATATTATCCACAAAATCGTTGTATACAATGCTAGCAAGATAGTTATACTTACCTTTCTTAACCTTTCGTATGTGCAACTCCTTCAATTCAACCTGCAGATAGTTGATCTTTTTTTCCTTTTTCAGAATCTTACGTGCAGACTCGATGTTGTCGTTGCTCAATGCCTCCATCGTATTTTCAAACATCGAATTTATAATCCTTACGAGCTTCTGTAGATCTTCAATCTCCTTTCCTTTAAGTGGGAGTTTTTGTTCAATTTTTCGTTGCGCTAATTCGCTAATATTAACAGCGTGATCACCAACACGCTCTAAATCATTTACACAATGCAGAAGCACCGGTATGGATTCAGCCTCATCTTCATCAAGCACCCTCTCTGCAAGATCGACCAGATATCCAGTTATCTCTTTTTGCAAATTATCAACCAGCTCTTCGCACTGTTCAACTTTGTTTACGGAGCCCTTATCATCTTCGAAAAAGGCCTTAAGTGCTTTTTGCAACCCATCACGAGCACATTCGACCATTCTGTTGATCTCCTTTTTTGCCCCCTCAAGGGCGAGTGTCGGAGTATTGAGAAGATGCTTCTCAAGGTACATCGGTCCCATGTCCAGAGTACTTGCTTTGGTGCGGGTAAGCTTGACCGTTAATTTTTCAAGTACGCCGATAAGCGGGAGAAAAATGATAAAGGAGTTTATGATATTAAATAAGCTATGTGATAGAGCTATATGAAGCATAATGTTGCTCGGTGTTACCGGACCGGGGACAATCCGTTCGATCAGCGTTGCATACATCCCGGTATACACTGGAATGAACATATATATGACACCGATCGTATTCAGCAGTGTGTGGGCCATCGCAGTCCTCTTTGCTGCTGTGTTACCCCCAATCGCTGCAAGCTGGGCTGTGACCGTTGTACCGATATTATCTCCCAGAATCACTGGAACCGCGGTTCGGAAATCGATAAGACCAGATAGTGCCATGATCTGCAGCAACGCAATTGTTGCCGAAGAGCTCTGTAAGAGAACCGTCATAAATACACCGAAGAGTATGCCGAGGATCGGAAATGTACCGAAGTTCAGGAGAAAATTCTTCAAAGCCTCACTATCTTCAAATGGGGCAAATGCATCCTTGACAAACCCAAGTCCGGTAAAGAGAAGGCCAAATCCAAGGACGAAGTGCCCCCACATCTTTGCAGAATGGGTTTTACCAAAAAGGGTAAGGAAAAAACCGATACCAATTGCTGGAAGGGCATAACTCGTTATTTTGAACAGGGCAAAAAACGATACGAGCCACGCGGTTAGGGTTGTGCCGATGTTTGCTCCTAGTACAATAGAGATTGCCTGTCTCAAAGTCAGCAAACCTGCATTGACAAATCCGACTGTCATAACAGTCGTTGCGCTGGAACTCTGAACGAGCATGGTAACGATCGCTCCGACAACCAATCCGATGATTGGCCTCTTCGTCAACACCTCGAGGGTGTTTTTAAGCCGATTGCCAGCAACCTTTTTCAAACTATCGGACATCATCCGCATACCGAGAAAGAAGAGACCCAGTCCTCCAACGAGCGTAAAAACCACTTCCTGAGGCATCATCGACCTCCCTATTCGGTTTATTAACAGCAATTATAACTTCATTGTATTCATAACGATACTACTTTTAGGTTAATCGGGCAAAATTCCGTAGCAAAGTGAGGCCGTTGTCCTGACTTTTTTCAGGATGGAACTGTGTGCCGAATATGTTATCCTTCTGCACGGCAGCTGCAAAATAACCGTAATGATAACTGAGTCCTATAACGTGTTCGGCATGATCAGGTTCCGCGTAATAGGAATGAACAAAGTAAAAATCGGCTGGATTAGCAATATGGGCGAACAAAACGTTGTCCCTCGTTTGCGTGACCTCATTCCAGCCCATGTGTGGAACAGGGCGATCCATGGGAAAACGAACGACGTGGCCTGGAATAAGGTCCAGACCCCTGGTGAGCTCGTGTTCGTTGCTATCAGTAAAGAGTAGCTGCATTCCCAAACAAATCCCGATGAGCGGCCTGCCGCTCTTCGCATATTCATGTATCACCCCAAGCAGAACCTTTTGATTCAGCACCTCCATTGCCTTCGGAAATGCACCTACTCCAGGCAAAATGAGTGACGATGCGGCGTGAACATCCTCCGGGTTTGATGTTACCTTTACTTTGAATCCCTGAGTAACGAACCCGCGAGTTATCGATTTAATGTTGCTGATACCGAGATCTATGATTGTTATCAATGAATTTGTTCCTGACCTTGAGAGATTATTGCTCAGGGATCAATTGCTTTATTCAAGGCTAGAGCACACCCTTCGTGGATGGAATATCGTTTCCGGGAAAGAGCACTTCCGCTGCTTCTCGCAGCACAATCCCGAACGCCTTGAATACGGCCTCAACAATATGATGTGCATTTTCCCCACGGATTAGGTCAAGATGAAAGGTAATCGATGCTTTATGCACAAAAGCCCTGATGAATTCCTCAATAAGCTGTGCATTAAAATGAACTATAAGGGGTTCCTCGATCTTCACATTATAAGCCAGAAAGGGTCTTCCCGATAGATCGATGCTCACGCGTACTAGTGTTTCATCCATCGGAACAAGTGCCCAGGAATATCGTCTTATTCGATATCGCCCTCGGCTCGAAGTTCGATATTGAACCTTCCATGCTTTGCAAAGAGCTCTAGGAGATGGGTAAAAAAGGGAATGCCGGTATTAATATTGAAACTTCCGTCACCATCGATATCGAGGATTGCTTCAATCTCGGTTTCCTTTGTCTTTCTTGAGACTTTCCCCAGTCGTCTATTTTCCATCTATAACCTCTTATCTTTTCTGAATGTTATTGAATCTGCATGTGCGCTGAGCCCCTCGACTTGTGCAATTACAGTTGCGGGCAAACCGAGTGATTCCATTCCTCTTTTCGACATCTGGACAATACTACTCGCCTTGAAAAAACTCGCAGTATTTAAAGGTGAAAAAAAACGGGATGTTCCTCCCGTTGGCAAAACATGACTTGGTCCCGCCACATAATCGCCGTATGCTTCAGCTGAATATTTGCCGATAAATATTGCACCGGCATTCTTTATCTTCGGCAGAATGGCCTTTGGATCTTCAGTTTGTATCTCAAGATGTTCGGGCGCAAGGACATTGGTGATACGAGCGGCACATTCAGCATCGTCGACGACATATATTCTGCCATTAGTCGTGATCGACTTCTGGATGATCTCCTTTCGTGGACTCTCTCCGATTAGTTTTTGCACCCAATTCTGAACCTCTTGTGCGTGTTCCAGTGTTTTCGTAACACAGCTAACCCTTGCATCTTCATCGTGTTCAGCCTGTGCCAGAAGATCTATTGCGGTAATCCTCGGATGAACGGAACCATCCGTAATTATCAGAATTTCACTCGGGCCTGCAATCATATCGATATCGACGTATCCAAAGAGTCTTTTTTTTGCCAGTGCCACATATATATTGCCTGGACCAACAATTTTATCTACCCTGCGTATGGATTCCGTTCCTAATGCAAGAGCTGCGATAGCATGAGCTCCACCGATTCTGTAAACCTCATCAGTACACCCCGCTGCTATTAGAGCGGCGCAAAGAGCCGAAGGTTTTTCAAATGATGAAGGTGGTGAAACAACCACCACATGTTTTACTCCAGCAACCAGCGCTGGAACTGCCGTCATAATAAGTGATGAAGGATAGGAAGCTTTCCCGCCTGGTATGTACACACCCACCCTTTCAATGGGACGGTAGAGCTGGCCCAATATATTCCCATATTCGTCCGAATAGGTCCAATCTCGGGGAATATACTGCTTATGAAATTGTTTTACCCGTTGTATCGAAATTTCGAGTGCTCGCTTCAACTTTTTGTTAAATCCGGCCCCTAAATCTCCAATCTCTTTGACAGAGACTTTTAACGCATCCCCCTTTAAATCATAATCATCGAATCGTTTCGTGTAATCGATGAGAGCCCTATCTCCCCTTGTTTCAATGTCTGCTATAATATTTTTTACCTGCTTTT
>CAYFYU010000088.1:9261-17219 GCA_964347455.1 uncultured Spirochaetota bacterium
GGACAAACTACCCACCGCCCGGCTTATACACGATTATAAATAGGTGTTTTTACCTGCTTTTCAATATTTGATGGAAATTTGGTTGCGCTCTTAAGAATAAGCCCCTCAATAACATCCGGTCTGATTCCTGTAAAATTCTCTATCTCTATATCCACTCTACTCAAACTACTCTCACCTTTTGGTGTTAGAAAGTTGGATCCTTCCTTGACAGCACCTTCGGTACTTGACAGCACCTTCGGCGCCTAAAAACTTGAAAAAATGTATCTGTAGGAAATTTTATTGTCAAGGTCAAAATAAATATCTATATATTAAAGCAAATTTCTTTTTCAATGGGGCTGAAGGTTTGGTACTGCTGGAAGCTATTTTTTTTGATTTAGACGGACTATTGGCTGATACGGAAGATCTTCATGTATTTGCATACAGAAAGATAGCTCAAAAGCTCGGTATCGAGCTTTCTCAGGAATATATATTTTCCTTCATTGGAGCACCGACTTCAGTGAACATGAAAAAAATTATGCATGACTTTCATATTCCTGAAGAGAAATTTGAGGAACTCCTCCTGCTGCGTTATCAAAGTTATCTGGACACTGTAAATAATACTCCACTTACTCTCATGGAAGGTGCAATCGAATGTATACGATACGTACGGGAAAGAGGTCTAAAAACTGCACTTGTAACCTCTTCAACAAAAGAGCATTCTCAGGCAGTCTTCAACAATATATTGCAAAACTCATTTTTACACACCAGTTTAACCAACTTTTTTGACTGTATGGTCTTCGGAGATGATATTGAAAATCTGAAGCCCGCACCTGATATATATATGGAAGCCATCAAAAGATTACGTTCCACTCCTGAGCGTGGGATTGCCCTCGAAGATTCGGAAGCGGGGGTAATTGCCGCAAAGAGTGCGGGTCTCAAAGTTATCGCCGTCCCAGGTCCCCACACGAGAGATCAGAATTTTAATAAGGCAGATCGCATTCTTTCCTCTCTCGAGGATGTTGCAAAACTCGGGTTATTTTAATAGAATTGACTAAACTTAACAAAGATGATTTGAAGACAACGATGACCAGTACTCCATTAGGTATCTCTGCAGGAGCCGGAATCTCACCATCAATTGCGGAAAGGGCTGATTTTATCGAAATTAAAAAAATCGCCCTGTCCGAGGCATCCTATTTCAGACAAATTTCATCAAAATCGATCTTTTTTCATCTGCAATATTCCTCGAGCGGGGAATATCTCTTACCGACTGCCGATAATTTTCAAAATTATTCTGACGATTTTATAGCAGCTTGGGAAGTTGCGCATCCTCCTCACATCTCGTTTCACTTCGGTCTTTCGGCACGGCGATTCTCAATCGATCCAGAGAGCTTTGTCGCAGTAGCCGAAAGCCCCCCCTTCTCCGAGAGACAGATAATAGAGACTCTGGAGAATAACCTGCATTTTTTGAGGGACACCTTTCCGCAGAGTAAAATCCTTGTAGAAAATCTCGAGTTCATTCCTGAGGGGCTCTCCAAAGGCGCGTACCGGTACGTACAGGCAGCACAGTTTTTCACAAAAAATGTAACCCAATGGCAGAAGAGCGGGGTTCTTGACGGCATCGTTTTTGACGTCGCCCATGCACTTATTACATCGGGAAATCACCCATCTTACAATGGTCTGGGAGCGATCGGACAATTCAAAGATCCGATTCAGACTGAAGAGTTATACATTACAAACCTGAAGAGGAAGAGTGAGAAAGATCTGCTTGGGTACTATAAGACTTATATCTCACAGATGCCGTTAAAACTCGTTAAAGAGATACACATATCCGGAATCTCACGGACTCGGAGTGGAGTCTGGGTCGATGCTCACAATGAAATTGGGGAGCTGGAAATAACAGCGCTGACTATTCTCTTACAGCGGATCAGGGAAAAAGGATTAGTAGATATTCCAATAACCCTTGAATATACTCGGAGAGAGGAGAAGATACCTCTTATGCTAGATACATTGAGGCGACATATTGCATAAAAGGATGTGGTGAAAAAGCTTTTCTCTGTACGATGCTAAAAAAATCGTTTATAATTGAACGTTGGTCATTGCTAAACAACGTTCAACACCTTTTTTTCTTTGGTCTGTCCATGTTCAATAAAGTTTTAATTGCAAACAGAGGGGTGATAGGATATCGAATCCTAAAAACCTTACAGGAAAACGGTATCAGATCGGTCGCCGTATATACGCCGGGAGACGAGGATTCGCTTCATGTAGCCGAAAGTACTGAACGTATCTGTATAAGAGCTTACAATGAAATTCCAGAGATTATGTCAGTTGCGAAACATTTCGAAGTCAATGCAATACATCCCGGCGTCGGCTTTCTATCTGAAAATATCGATTTTGCAAAGGTGGTGGATCACACCACCGTTTGCATCGGTCCGAATACGTCGCTTTTCTCTAAGATGGGCAATAAGGTAAAGGCGAGAAGAATCGCAGAAGAAGCCGGTCTTCCAACTACTCCCGGCTCAAATGGCCCTCTGAAAACGGATAAAGAGGCAACCTCGGTCAGTAATTCCATCGGCTACCCCATAATCATAAAAGCTGCTGAGGGTGGCGGCGGAATGGGTATGGAACGTGTCACTGGTGAAGAGGAACTTCCCATTGCTCTTTCTACCGTCAGGTCTCAGGCGAAAACGCTCTTTGGAAGTGATGAAGTTTTCATAGAAAAACTTATCCATCCGAATCGGCACATCGAAGTCCAGGTAATAGCAGATACCCACGGAAATGTTGTTCATCTTGGGGAGCGTGATTGTTCGATACAGAGGCGACATCAGAAACTCATTGAGTTTTCACCGGCAGATATATCCGAGGAATTGCGACAGGCAATAACTGAGGCTGCTGTAAGGCTTGCAAAAGCCGTTGGATATACAAATGCAGGTACAGTCGAATTCCTCGTCGATGAAAAAGAGAATTTCTTTTTTATGGAGATGAACACCAGAATTCAGGTGGAACACCGGGTAAGCGAAATGGTTTGGCATAGAGATTTGATTAAAGAACAGATTCGTTGCGCCGCAGGAGAGGAACTGGGTTATACCCAGAAAGATCTGAAGAGTTCAGGCTTTGCATTGGAATGCCGCATAAACGCTGAGGATCATGAAAACGATTTTGAAGCTTCCCCCGGCGTAATAGAAAGATTCATTCCACCTCAGAAAAAGAACGTCATCATCGATACCTTTATCCCGATCATCGAATCGAAAAAAGATGGCTTCCAGATATCAACAGCTTATGATTCTCTTCTTGCAAACGTAATCGTGTGGGGCAGGGATAAAAATTCGGCAGTGAGCCTCATGGAAAAAACCTTGAATGAGTTCGATATAGAAGGAAGAGATATAAAAACTACAATTCCCTTTCACCTCAAGAGGATAAAAGAATTATGAATTATGGTGAATTAAATGGACACATTATTCAATTTCTTGAATTCCTGGAGGCTCACTGAAAACGATGAAAATCCGTTTGAAATTTGGTACAAAGGAAACTACAGCAGTCCTCAACGATTCTGAAACAGCACGGCAATTCAATTCAAAATTACCGATGCAGGTGTCCTTAAGCCGATGGGGTGATGAATATTACGGCAACTGCGGAATTACAGTTCAGCCTTCCAAAGAAGCACGTGAACAGATGGACATTGGGGAATTAGCAATCTGGCCGCAGGGAAGTGCCCTTTGTATTTTTTTTGGTCCGACACCCGCAAGTACCGACGAACGTCCGCGGGCTATCTCACCGGTAAATCCAATAGGTGTTCTTGAAGGCGATATTGAGTTCCTGAAAAATCTCCCGGCAAGTATTAGTGTCGAAGTTGATCGTTTAGAGTCCTAATAATTCACCCATATTTTTACTCATAAAATAAACTGCCATCAAAAATCTCTTTTCTATGCCCATCCACTAAAAGAATCAACGCACCACTGTTTCGGTTGATGCCTTCTACTACCCCCCTGACTTCACCACTTTCATTTATCACTCTTACCTTCCTGCCCTTTACAGCCGATTCCGTCTCCCACTGGCGGAGAATACTCTGTAATCCCTCATCCTGTACTGTATCGAGAAGAGGAACGAGCACTTGCAGGATAAAACAAAAAAAATCAATCGGGCTGATTTTTTTCCCTGTCTCTTTAAAGTAGGAGGTTGCCTTTCCCTCGAGTTTTTCAGGAAAACTTCTGTTATTCAAATTTACACCAATACCGATTACGGTACGACCAGATTGTTCCTCAGTAAGTATCCCCGCAATTTTCAGTCCATTTGACCAGACAACATCATTAATCCATTTCAGCGATACATCGGCCTTGAATTTTTTAAACACACTGTAAACGGCGTGCGAAGCGAGCATACTGTAGGGTAACTGAAAATCATATTCGGTTAGTACCAACGATGCGTATAGGGCACCTGCAACCGGATACCAAATGCGATTGAAACGACCCCTTCCGCGGTTCTGTTGTCTTGCAAGTATGATGGTTCTGTCTTTTGTTTCTTTTTCCTCTAAACCAAAAGCGATATCCATCGTTGATGTAACGGTATCATAACAGAAAATGTTACCAACGGTGATACGGTTTTTTTCCAGGCATGTTTTCAGTATTGTCTCTTCGTGGAGCATACGCTGCACCTGTCAGAAAACCTCCATGTTAGTTTTCTTACACCTTAGAATGTACAGCTTGAATATGGAGAGACCTTACTGCTTCTTTAGCGGTTTTGGTATAATGCCGAAGAGTATGTCGCCTGCATGGCACTGCTGCCCATTCATGAAATAGATCTTCGCAACTCTACCTCTCTCACCCTCGTATATGACCTCACGCCGTTTTTTCATTACCATGGCAATTGCTATAATCTGTCCCTTTTCGACGATATCCCCGACACTAATAAGTGGAGGCATTCCTGGATTGGATGTAACAAAATACTGCGCTCCCTGAGGCGACATCACAAAATCGTAGTACTTTTCCTCTTCAATGACCTGTACTTCCTCCGGAGTCAACCGATGCTCTACATCGAGAACGTGGACATAATAACCGCAGAAGGTATCCTCGATCTTTTTATTGATATTCTTTACAAACCCATTGATTCCAGAGTTTCTCTTTTTGATGAGTCCCAATCTTGTAATTGTATAGATGAGATCTCCTTCCTCGACTTCTTGTCCCTCCTCAACCTTGATTGAAACGACACCTGTGTGACTGGTAAAATACTTCTCGACGTTGAAGTAACCTTCCTCTCTCTTCTCGACCAATTTTTGGAGTGCCATTTTCTTTTTCCTCTACCCTACACCCTTCCCTTCATTTTGCGTAATTCGAGCAGTCTCGATATCGTTTCTTTCAGATCATTCCTTCTGACAACGTAATCGACGCCACCCCTTCCCATTACAAGATCGGAGTGTTGATAATTTTTCGGTTTTCTTTGTTTCACAGTTTGTTCAATAACATGAATACCGGCGAATCCAATCTGTGCATTGGGCTCAGCAATAACAAAATCACCGAGACTTGCGTAACTTGCCAGCACACCTGCCATGGTTGGATCGGTCTCTACCGAAATATAGAAGCCACCTGCCTGTTTGTATCGCGCGATCGCAATACTCGTCTTGATCATTTGCATCAGTGCGAGTATACCCTCTTCGATTCGAGCCCCACCTGACTGATGAACAGCAACTATCGGCTTCTTCTCCCGAAGTGCTCTCTTAACTGCCCTGCAGAATTTTTCACCCTCAGCACTGCCGAGCGTTCCCGCCCTGAATCGTACATCGGTGAATATAGCCACCACAGGATGCCCATTGATGTGTGCATAGCCTGTAATCATCGCACATTTTCTATTAGATTTTTTCTTCGCCTGCTTTACCTTCTCATCATAACCATCAAACTTGAGGGGGTTGATAGATTCAATTCCTTCATTGAACTCTCTGAAACTTCCGTTATCCGTAACGAGGTCAATATAATTGTCGATTATTAACCGGAAATGATACCCGCAGTTCGGACAGATCCCCATATACTCCTCAAAGAGGGTTGGAACCCATATATCCTGACAGTCATGAATTTCTGTATTTGGACATTCAACCCAGCGATCCTCATAGGAAAGCTGCTTTGGCTGTTCTTGAGCCTGAAGAAGCGATACCTCCTCCTTGTCTTTCAACTTCATCTTCCTGATCGTATCCATGCTCTTCCTGAAGGGGGTAAAGATCGGATGTATCCATTTAATTCGATAAAGCTCTCCAAAAAGATGTTTAATTCGGTCCGAGAGGCTCGTATGATATTTTCCGATTTTTTTATACATCTTGTACCGTTTACGATGGAGCACCGGTACCCGAATCTTTTTAATACGCCATGCGTGTTCCAACTTGGAATGGGGAACAAAAAAAGGCGATACAGAAATCTTTACCGTATTCAATCCCTCAACAATAGCTTCCTTCACAATCTGATAGAAGTCCCTATCGCTCTTGCGTACCCCTATCCTCGGTTCTTTCAGGATCACGTGTACGACACCAAGTTTTTGTGCATCCTCTGCCGTTATATGCAGATTAACGGCAGCTCTATTCATATCCTCCTCAGTAATATGGCGTTTGTCTCTGGCGATGATCGCAGCTCCACCGCTAACAGAGATCACCGAGTAGTAGGCCTTATCGAGCATTATTCTGTAATCGGAGACATCAATTGCAAGCGCTCCGCCCGAACCTCCCTCACCTATTACAACTGAAATATGGGGGACTTTCAGAAGGTACTGTTCTTCGAGATTCTTTGCAATTCGCTGGGCTGGTAAAAATTCCTCCAGCGGCCATGAACCGGGAGTATCAATAAATGAAATAACAGGAACACCGAACCTTTCAGCAAGCTGCATTGCCTGAATAGCTTTGTAGTTTCCCTGTGGAAGTGCGCTTCCACCTCTCCGGTAATCTTCGTGGAATGCACCCTTTTCATGACCGATGATCATGACCTCATTGCTGTCCAGCTTTGCAAATCCGCACACAACCGCAGGATCACTGCTGTTGGCTTCAAATCCCTTGAGCTCCTCAAAATCCTCAAAAACTTCCCGTGCATAGTCGAGCGTCGTCGGTCTCTGATCACTCCGTGAGATAGAATCTATCTGACGCGGAGTCAAGTTGGAAAAAAACTCGTCCTCGATTGAGCTGAATAAGGTATTAAAATTGCTCAGCTTACTCTTCGCGATAGAGCTTTTATTGCTATGGGCAAAATCCTCGGCGTCCTTCAGGTTGTTCTCGAGCTCCTCGATTTTGCCGGGTGGGATGCCAATGTCTATTTCCTTGATATAGAAAATCTTGTCTCTTGCCTCTTCAATCTGCTGAAAAATTATCCGCTCGCTGACATCCATAACCTGTGTCTCAGATCGCATAGTATCTTTTTTTTCGGAAAAGTGTATTATATTGATATATTAAAGCGTGGATGGGCACAAAAATTCAATTTACAGGATCTATAAATGCAAGTCAATAAGAAATGTTTGCTTACCGTAGCCGTACCATTTATTATTGTTCTTTTCGTACTGGGGTGTACATCATCCTCTTCGACATCGATATCAGGCAAATTGACAGTTTCGATTTTAGAAACAGCCGACGCAGAGGGAATCGGATTCCCTGAAGTTATTCCAACACCCATGCCAATTCAACTGCCGCCAAAACTGACTCCGATCATAGCACCAATGGAAGATACCCTTGCGGAATTTATCGCCGATGAGATAATCGTCAAATATCGTCCCGGTATGGATCCGGTGTCTGTCGTCGGCGCTACTGCTAACGGGGGATACTCGGTTTTGAGGAGTGATTACAACGTCGCTGACGGCGCTGTGAGCATCCTTCGTCTCGATGAATTTCAAAAAAGCTTACAATCCACAGCTGAAATAAAGGAGAGAACACTTTTGGAAATAGATCGGTTGAATGCACTGCCATACGTTGAATTCGCCCAGCCGAATTATATATACAAACCTCTTTTCCATCCAAACGATCA
>CAYFYU010000089.1:0-6245 GCA_964347455.1 uncultured Spirochaetota bacterium
GCCCATCAATGCAACCTTCCAGTTATTCACTCCCATGAAGGGTGCGCCTGGAACGGGAACGTCAATGGCGAGGAGTGGGATACCTGCTGCGGTAAACTTTGCCGACACAATGTTGTTTACCTTGGCATCCGATTGAAACTCAATAAAGAAGTCGGGACGCTTCGACAACATGATATCGGCATTCTTCAAGCCGATTACCGAATCGTACTGGTTGTCCATGATGATCATGTCGTCCCGTGAAAATCCGGCGAGTTCCGCCTGCTTTATTATGTTGTTCTCAACATCGATGCAGAATGGAAGGGTACCGAAGATATTTGCAAAACCGAGCTTCTTTCCCTTACCGGGTGAGCCGGGATAGGGCTGCTCTTTCTTCGCAATCTCCCTGTACATTTCAAAGGTATCGTACAGACCCTTTTCCATTTCCGGTGCCTTCGATTCCTCTGCCAGATCCTTCTCCGGCATTGCCTCTTCCTTGCCGCTACCGGCAAATAGGGCAAAACCACTCAGGACAAATACCAGTACCAACATTACTACTGTCAATTTTCGCATGTACAAACCTCCTAATAAATTTTTATGAATTTCAGTCAAATATGTTTTTCTTCCGACCACCTCCTCCCTCTAAAAATAGACGTCACTTTTCTGAGAATATTCTGTTTTACCTCTTCCAATCCGCCAGAGCCTTCTCTATGACCTTTACCGCTTCGTTCGCATCTTTTCCGTAGAGATCGATACCGTTCCGAATGGCAAAATCCTGTGTAACGGGGGCGCCACCGACAATAGTGAGCACTGTATCACGTAATCCCTCTTTTTGCAACGCTTCAATTTGATCGGGAATACCGCCGAGAGTGGTCGTAAGGAGTCCTGAATAACCGACAACGTCAGGGCTGTGCTCCCGTACTGCATTGACAAATGCCTCCGGTCCGTTGTCGATCCCGAGGTCAACCACCTCGAAACCGTTTCCCTTCAAAAGTGCGATGACGAGATTTTTCCCAATATCGTGGAGATCCCCTTTGATGGTACCTATAACGACCCTTCCCTTACTGACACGCTTCCCCTTGTTCTCCATGAGCGGCGTCAGCATCTGCATAGCCTCCTGCATGGTATTTGCAGCTAGGAGGAGATCAGGAAGGAAGAGCTCTCCTGTTGAAAACTCATCTCCGACCTCCTTAATCGCCGGTGTCAATGAATTATCGATGATGTCAATTGGTGTGTGATTTTGGTCTAAAGCCTTCTGAATCAATTCTTTGATCCTTTCCTGGTTGCCGGAATAAACCGCATCGAAGATATTTTGGTAAATACCTGGCTCCACACCTCTCCGATGATCTCCGTGCACTGATTGCACCGAGATTTCCTGTGGAGTTTCAAGCTGCATTTTCTCAGCACCTTTGAAAGACCACCCTTCACCCTCATATGCACCATAGCGGTGAATCGCGTTGATCATTGCAATGAAATTTTCATGGGGGATGTAGTTTACGATGCTGTGACTGCTCGTCGCAACATAACCACCACCCTGCATTAACACCTCCATATGCTCCCTCACGTCCCTTTCAACATCCTCAGGCGTGCCGTGAGCAAGGGGGAATTCGATATCAATGTTTCCGGCAAGACACACAAGGTTACCGAACCTCTTCTTGTAATCGCGATAGTCGATGCCATAGGGGTCCATTGGTTGAATACAGTCCACACCGATATCGGCAAGCCAGGGAACGATATCGTCAATTTTGCCGTCAGAGTGAAACATCACCGGCTTTCCGGCACTAACTGCAGGCGCGATAATCCGCTGCAAATGTGGAAGCCACATCTCCTTCATGATCTTTGGCGGGAGGAAGAGTCCGGTTTTAAAGGCAACATCATCGGCTGCCCAAACGAAATCAACTCCCTCCTCCACAGCTCGTGTCACGAACTTTACCCAGTACTGGGTACCTATTTCGAGTAACTCTTCAATAAAATCCCGGTCTTTATAGACGATGGTCATGCAGTCTTCCATACCGATCATGAATTCGTAGAGGGTTTGAAAATAGGCGGCTATCAACACACAAAAGCCAAGATCTGTTCCAGATTGGTCGATGGCATTGCGGTATTCTTTCACGTATGTCATTTTCTCTTTAATGTCATCATCAGAGGGTGGAACAATCCTCTCTTCAAAATCCTTACGATTTTTGATGCTTCTATCTGCAACAACGGAAAGGGTTCCGTCTTCATTCTTCTTTTTAAAGGGTGTCCATATTGCTTCAACGATCATCGAATCCTGGCCGATAATTTTGCAGATTTCTATATAATCCTCAGGATGCATGGGACGGGCACCTTCGGATTCCTCCACTCCCTTAGCCGGATCTCCGCCGATAGCAAGGGTATTACCGGCGTAGCGGCCCAGGATTTGCTCTACATGCTTGTCTTCGAGAAGAACTTCAAAATTTGGAACCCGGTCGATTTTCCGATGCTTGAACGCATCCAGCAAACGGTTAATGTCAGGCTCACCTCGATAATCCTCACATTTCATCTTCGCCTCCCTAACCTGCAGAGATCACTCTTTCTGCCAATATACTCTCAATCGGTTATCCTCCCAAGACACACCATTTTTTACAGGACCACCTTGTCCTCGTGATACACACCGGAAGATTCCCGAATGACGAGTCTGTTTTCAAGCTCTATATCCCTGTTTCGCACCCGGCGGTTTTCTATTCTCCTTATTAACTGTTCAACAGCCTCCCTGGCCATCCTGTCTATAGGTTGTGCAACAGTTGTGAGTCTCGGGGATACCATTGTCGAAAAAAAGATATTGTCGAATCCGGCAACCGCAATATCTTTTGGCACCGAAAATCCGTTTGTATTCAAATACTCGAGCACACCAATTGCCATCAAATCTGTCACTGCAACGATTGCCGTTGGCCTGGATCTTTCCAGGATTCGTCTCGTCGCCTCAAAAGCAGCAGATGGCGTCCACTCACTCTCTTCGATCAGATTTTCATCGATTTCAATACCCCATTCTTTGAGAGCAGAAACGTATCCCTGATACCTTCTATCTCCTACAGGGTATTTCTTCAGTGATTTTATCAAAGCTATCTTACGGTGACCGTTCTGAAGAAAAAAGCTCGTTAACTTACTAATCCCCTTGAACCCGTCTGTATACACAGCCGAAACGGGGAGTCCATGGGAAGGTTGATCCATAATCACAACTGGGATACGCTTCGCCAGTTTGAGCAGGAACGATCTGTTCTCAGAAACACTCTTGTACCAGCACATAATCAACCCATCAACCTGCCGCTCTAGCAATTCATTTATGTATTCCTTTTCTCGTTCAGGCTTGATATCTGTGGAGCAGACTACGGCAATATACCCATATATACGAGCTGCATTTTCCACGTGCTCAAGGAACTCAGCATAGAAGAGGTTCTTGAAATCTGGAATGACGACGCCAAAGGTTCGCGTTTTCTGGCTTCTCATCCCCCGTGCAAGCACGCTTGGGGCATAGTGAAGCTCTCTAATAACCTGTAAAACTCTCTTTTTGGTGTCAACATTGACGAGCTGAGGACTGTTTAAGACACGCGAGACAGTAGTTTTTGAAACCTGTGCCAATCGCGCAACATCTGAGATAGTCGGCATTTCTTACTTATTTGTCATTTTATGAAATCGGTTTCATGAAAATGATACCATAATACGGCAGTATGTCAAATCTTTTTTATATTTAGAGAGTAATTGGATATGCTCCATTTTCCCTCAAGGTATGGAGCATAACCGTGTACAATTCCGGATTTATGCCTGCGTGGAGCGAATTGCTCGATGATATGATATGGCCACCCCCTGGAGAACCCTTCCTGATACAATCCCTGACCTCATTGAGAACCTGCTCTTTTGTTCCATCTACGAGTGTATGCACACAATCTATATTTCCCTTACGGGCGACACGGTCTCCATAACGGTCATGTATTTCACCGATGTCCATACTACCAAGAGGATCGATCGGATCGATGCAATCAATGCCAGCATCGACAATCATGTCCATGATCGGTTTCAGGTTACCGTCACTATGTTTGATGACGTAGAATCCGAGCTCCTTGTAACCCTGCACGACTCGTTTGAATTCCGGATAGAGAAACTCTCTGAACATCTGCGGAGAAACAAAGGGGCCCTTATTATCTGCAAGATCATCACCTATGCCGATAATTTCAACCTGTCGCCTTTTCACTAATTTGGCAAGTTCGAGATTGTAATCAACGGAAAATCCGACGATCTTTCGTACGAGATCGGGATTTGTTATAAATGACATTAAAAAGTTATCGAGCCCCATCATATCGCGAGGGAAGGAAAAGACGTCGTGAAGATTTACAACAACTGCCCTTTCTTTTTTAAAGCGTTTGATAGCGCTTTCGATCTTCTCGAATCGCCTCGGTGAATCCAGTGGTGGCGGTTTATATCTCTTAAATGATTGAATGTCGGTAATCGGATAACCGACCGAAACGGGATACTTATCGACTCCTGTAAGATGTCGTTTGATATGGAATTCGTCGATGTAGGTATCCTCATCGATTATCTCGAGCTTTTCATAGGAAGGGGCGCAACAAACAGCATCATGATCGGCTGCTTCGACGAAATCCATCTCATCGCCACCTGTGATGAAGGCGTCGATTATTGGTTGTGATATCTTCCATTCGAAGGTGGGCAATCGGTCCGGTTCTTTCCTCTCAAGGGCAGTAATAATTCTCTCTCTTGAATTCACCCTTTGATCTCCCAAGAATGAAAATCCAACTATCGTTGCACCTTATAAAACTTCAGTACTCCTCCATTATTCTTTTAATCTCTTTCACAATCCTCTCCGGCTGGGGCACGTACTGTTTTTCAAGGACCGGAGAGAATGGAGCCGGTGTGTTCGGCGCTGCAATCCTTGTTACCGGTGCAAGGAGATAGTCCGGAATATGCTCGCAGATCTGAACCCCTATCTCAGCACCAACACCGGCTTGTTTGGGGGATTCCTCCACGATAACGACCCTGCCGGTCTTCCTGACAGATTCAAGAATAAGCTCCAGGTCGAGGGGCCACAGAGTGCGTGGATCGACCACCTCAGCCCTTATACCCTCTTTTTCGAGCAATTCCGCCGCGTGCATGCTGAAATGCATCATAAGAAGACTCGCAATCAAAGTTACATCAACCCCCTCTCTACGAATAATTCCTTTTCCAATGGGAATGATATAATCATCCTCTGGAATTTCCGAGGATGCATCCACCGTGCCTGATTCTGCCCTTATCCCCTTGGAACCATAGAGAAGCTTATGTTCGAACATAAGTACCGGATCGTCATCGCGCACGGCGGCTTTGAGCAATCCGACAGCGTCATATGCAGTTGCCGGAGCGACTATTTTAATGCCCGGGCAGCTCATAAAATAGGGCTCGAGATTCTGCGAATGCTGTGCCCCCCTTCCTGTAACACCGACTGGTGCACGCATGACCACCGGTACCTTCAACTTCCCACCGGACATATACCTGAGCTTCGCTATCTGATCAACGACCTGATCCATGGCGCAGAGGAGGAAGTCCCCATACTGGACATCCGCAATGGGACGCATCCCCATGAGCGCTGCTCCACAGGCAGCACCAAATATCCCGGCTTCAGATATAGGTGTATCGATTATCCTATCCCGATAGTCTCTTTCCAACCCCAGTGTTACGGTAAATGCGCCGCCATATCCTCCCGGTATACCGATATCCTCTCCTATACAGAACACCGTCGGATCCCTCTCCATCTCATCATGAATCGCCTTCCTCAACGCCTCTGCAATACCCAGTTTCATCTCGGCACCTCCATCGTGACGTAGAATCCACTATACACCTCTTCGGGATCCGGTGCGGGACTTTGCTGGCCGGACTCGATCGCCTTCTCCACACGCTTTTCAACATCTTTCTTCATTTTTGCAACTCTATCCTTTGTGAGTACTTTCTTCTCGGTTAATAACTTTTCAAAAAATGGCAATGGATCTTTTTTCTGCCAGTACTCCTTCTCCTTAGCGCTCATGTAATTGTTCGGATCACGTCTCGAATGGCCGCAGAGCCGGAAGGTTTTAAGCTCGAGCAGAGTCGGCCCATCGCCCTTCCGAGCCCTGTCTATCGCCACCTTCGCATGTTCGTAAACATCGAGCACATCCATTCCGTCAGCGATATCACCTCGCATACCGTATGCAGCGGCACGGTCTGCAATATTCTCCAGTTTCAGCACTCGATTGATGCTTGTTGATGCCCCGTACTGGTTATTT
>CAYFYU010000089.1:6255-15848 GCA_964347455.1 uncultured Spirochaetota bacterium
CAGACCGATGCGGTAGTGGAAGTGCAGCCCCATTCGTGGATGCCCCGTACTGATTATTTTCACAGACAAAAACTACCGGTACTCTGTATACTGCTGCCATGTTCAGTCCTTCGTGGAAGGCACCCTCATTCGATGCTCCATCACCGAAAAAACTCACGGCAACACGAGGCTCTTTCCTGAGCTTAAATGCCAGTCCCATGCCCATAGCAATGGGAATGTTCGCCCCAACGATTGCAATGGCTGGTACCATCCCCTTGGTGAGATCCCCCACATGCATAGATCCACCCTTACCTCTGCAGCAACCCGTTGTTTTACCGTAGAGCTCACCCATGATCGCCTCCATCGATATACCCCGAGCCAGGGCATGGCCATGGGGTCGATGTGTTGATGCGATAACATCGTCCTTTTCGAGGGCTTCACATACCCCAACGGCACAAGCCTCCATACCGATATACTGATGCACCGTTCCCGGCATTTCCCCTTCGAGAAAGAGGAAACGGATCCTCTCCTCAAATTCTCGGATTTCGAGCATACGCTGAAACATCTTGGTTAACTTTGGCTTTCCGAGGGTACTTAAAGTTTTTTGAGAGACCATGTTATTTATAATTCCTCCAAAATTTCTTTAAATTTACCAAGGAATGCCGCACCTTGGGCACCGTTTACAATCCGATGATCGAAGCTTCCCGTGACCGTGCAGACCGTTCTTATATTCATGCTGTTGTCAGAGTCGATCATGAGCGTTTTTTTCATCCTCCCCACGGCAAGTATTCCTGACTGTGGTGGATTGATAATTGCACTGAATTCATCAACAGGGTATGTGCCCAGATTTGTAATGGTGAAGCTACCGCCTGTGATGTCATTCTGCTCGAGTTTCCCGTTTTGGACCTTAGCGATGAGCCATTTTACCTCACTGTCGATCTCCTCGATACTCTTGCTATCCGCATCTTTTACAACTGGAACATAGAGCTCCTCACCCTGTGCAACGGCAAACCCGACGTGAAGCCCCTTATTGAGAATCAGCTTATTATCCTTGAAGAATCCGTTGAGCTTCGGCATCTGTTTTAATGTTTTCGCTACAGCGTAAATAATAAATGAGTTTATTGAAACTGATGTTCCATTTTTTCCTCTGTGACCCTCTCGCCACCTCAACAGACCGTCTGTAACAACCTCTGTTTTTAAATAGTAATGGGGTATCTCCAATTTACTTTTTGTCAGGTTACGAGCGATAGCTTTCTGGTGCAGTGTCAGTTCGTACTCGGCACCGGCCTGTGTTCGAAACTCCACAGGCGCTGCTGATCCTGATAGGATGTATTCCTCAAGATCCTTTTTTGTAATTATGCCGCGTGGTCCGGTACCTCTTACCCTTGTCAGATCAACATTTCTCTTATGCGCAATGTTTCTCACCAACCGTGTGGCACGAATTCCATCATGCTCCTTATCATCAGGCTGGATCGTTTGTGTCGGTATCGAAGGAGGTTTGTCTATTGCCTCTTTTATGAGACTCTTGGAAACGCTCAGCTCAGCCGTTGAACCTGTAGCGACATAATGATCAGGTATCTGCTCACCCGGGTTTCCAAGAATTGCGATGACCGTTCCAGCATCGACGATTGTATCTGGTTCAGCAGTCAGTTTCAGCACAGTTCCACCCTCAAAGCTTTCGACATTCATTGTCACCTTGTCGGTCTCAACTTCACAGATGGGATCACCCTTGTTAACTGTGTCACCCTCTTCTACAAGCCATCCGATAAGTTTTACCTCATCGGTCGTCTGACTCAGCCGCGGCATCTTAATCTCTATGGCCATAGTATATTCCTCTTCATTAAACTGTGGATGTTGTTACATACAATATACGCATGTGCAGTGCATCAATAATAATAAAATGTATGCCCAGAGGTGACCAGCTTTTCTAATTTTCTATTTTAAATGGTTTTGGATGGAACTTTGGTGCTACCCGAAGCCATGGTGTTTTTGGCCGCTCTATGTATCCCCACTTCTCGAGAGCTCGACGGAGTGCTTTGTTTTCTGGCCTCCGTGCATACTCAGCAATATCAACGTCCTCCATGACCGATGCGATCGCCTGCTGCCATGCCTGTGCACCTGCTGTATACCCATCGGGATGTCCGAGCATACCTCCCCCTGAGGGTATGACGATATCCTTACCGTATTCTGATATCAGAATAGGAGCAAGTCCCGGATAGGTACCGGCAGCCGGCATCGACCACAATTTTTTAAATCCGAAAAATGGTGCCTGTGCAAGGTGTTGGCATCGCAATCCCTCCTCCAGACTCACCATTGGAATGCTCGACCAGTACGTTGGTGTCAGTGTCTGATCAGCACCGCAGAGACGAATGAGCTTTGTAAAGACCGGCCAAGCTATTGTATCAATAGAGGCTATCATATGGGAGTTGTGCACCATAATGGGAATTTTTATTTCTGGATCGCTGGTAACTTCCCGTATCGCGGAGAGCCCCACCGAATATGTTATGAGCAGACCGTTTGCACCAATCTTTACCGCTTCGAGCGCTTTCTCATGGAGCTTTGATACCTCGTCTGTTATGGAGCAGAAGTAGATCATTCGTTTTCCTGTCTTTTGCTCAGCACGATCGATAGCATTCATTACATACTTCAACCGGTCGCGGAAGTTGTTGTTGTACGTATCCGATGTCATTTCGT
The DNA here is from genome assembly GCA_964347455.1 of uncultured Spirochaetota bacterium. Classification (GTDB taxonomy): domain Bacteria; phylum Spirochaetota; class B62-G9; order B62-G9; family DRHN01; genus JAGLSF01. Next base: position 8,929 of record CAYFYU010000089.1, read on the forward strand.
CATCTTTTGCCATGTCGGCACCGCCTATTGCAGTTTGATATACCTGACCTCCTGTCTGTTTCGGCGTCATTCCCATCTTCGGCTTGATGATGTGCAGCGAAAGAGGTCGCTCTTTTATTCCAAGAAGCTTTCTGGTACCTTCGACACCGAACTTTGGTCCCTTGAAATTCTTGACCATGTTTTTCGGCAGGGTCACATCGAGCAGTCTGATTCGCTGAGAATAGGCAAAACAGTTCCCCGCTATGGAGAGCAACATCATGGGTACATTATCATGCCACGCATTTATTGGAAAGGCGAGCTGAATAACAGCGCTCTTGGTAAACTCGTCCTCCGTGGGTATCTCAAAATAACCCACGAGTCTTCCTGAAAGCATCTCCCTAACCTCGGTTGACTCCTCCTCCACTCTCTGCCAGGAACCTGTTGAACCTTCGATAGCGATCGACTCGATAAGCTGATAGTGATCAATGAAATCTTCTCCTGGCAATCGGTCCTTCATATAATAGGTAGCGACGATGTTGTTCTCTAAATCGATTCCATCCAGGGCATTTTGAAAGATAACCGGATCATGAATACGTTCCATATTCAAATCTCCCTTCTTCGTATGAAGTGTGTTTTTTTATTGTTAATCAGCTGATTCTATTTCAGCTTTTTTCGCAAACGGAAATTTACATTCTTCTCGATTGAATTGACTCTGTCGACAACCAGGCCCCTGCTCTTTGATGCAGCTAGTATGTACAAGGCACGGAGTATTGTTGACTGCGCCACCATGGAATTCGACTGTGCAAAATGGACTCTGCGCTCAGGACAGGCCGTAAGCAGCAAAACATCGACCATCCGGGCCAGGGGGGACCTGTCGTAGTTGGTAATACCGATTGTGAACGCTCCATTGGATTTTGCGACTTCAGTTGCTTCGACAACCTGTTTTGTGGCACCCGAATGTGAAAGTCCAATGATATTGTACCCTGTATCGGCATGCCCCGCTTTAACGATCATCTCATAGGGATCGATAACGGCACGGGCATTGTAGCCGATATGGGAGAACCACACCTCGCCGATAGATCCGACTTTTCCGGAGCCTCCCAACCCGAAGAAATAAACGTTTCTTCTTTTTATAATTCTTTCTGCCGCCTTTTTTATTGACTCGAATTCTACCACGCCCTCAGTGGCCTGCAGGTTCGAGACAGCCTCAGAAAATACCTTTCTGATAATAAGCTCCGGATCGTCATCCATTTGAAATATTGGAAGCACCGTATCGGGCTCATACTTCAAATCCCTGGAGAAGGTAATTTTAAATTGACCAAAACTATCATAGCCGAGCAACTTGCAGAAACGTGAGATCGACGCAACCGACGTTCCGCTCTTATATGCAACATCTTCAATCGATGCATTGAGAGATTCAAAATCGGCCCCAAGGAAATAATCGGCAATTTTTCTCTGTACAGGTTTCAGTGTATTATATACAGTTTTGAGCTGTCTCTGAACTGACATAAGATTAATGTATGAAAATTATTTTTATTTTCAAATAAATTATACTAAATTTTGTAAATTTTTTCCAAAAGAATAGGTTATGCTGTAGTGTCCCTAGATTTCAAGCATCTCGGGATTTTCGATGTTTTCAACAAGTGCCTTAAGGAAACGTGCGCCGGAGACTCCGTCCACTACCTGATGGTTGAGGGTCAAAGACAAACCCAGATGGGGCGAGAAGAGGATCCCCTCCTCCTTTTGAACCGGTTTCAACTGTATGCTGCCGACTCCCAGAATCGCAATTTGTGGTGGGTTGAGAATCGGAGTAAAACTCTCGATTCCGAGACTACCGAGATTCGAGACCGTAAAGGTCCCACCATTGAGCTGTGAAGGTTTTATCGTGCCCTCTCTACATGCCTTTGCCAGTTGTTTGGCCTTTCTTGCCAATTGAGGGAGACTCATCGAGTCTGCGGACTGGATAACCGGCGCCATGAGTCCCTTTGGGGTATCCACCGCAAATGAGAGATGCACAGAGGTGTAGAGATGTATTGTATCTCCTATGAGATGTCCGTTTAAATCTCCGAAATCCGACAATGTTTTCGCAACCAGGAGCAATAAGATATCATTGATATTTACATCTCCCCGTGCTGCATTTTCTTTTAACCTTTTTCTAAGGGCCACAACTGTGGAAACAGGCGCTGAACGGTGGAGGGTAAACTGGGCAGTATTCTGGACTGAGGCGAGCATATTCTCTGCAATTTTCTTACGAACACCCGTAAGCTGTACCGTCCTATAGTTACCTACAGCAACCTCAGTTTTGCTGCGCTGCTTTTGGGAGATCCATTCTTTCACATCCCTTTCGACAATTGCACCCCCTGGTCCACTACCCCGAATATCAGTAAGAAGGATGCCCCTTTCGGAGGCAAGCTTTCTCGCCTTTGGAGACACTGCAAGCCTCTCGATTTCCATTGGTGTCCCATCTGACGGTTCTGGGGTGGATTCTACAAGTTCTGCAGACTTTTTATCTTTAAAAACTTCCTCTTTCTCAGCTTTCTCATGGTCATGGGGCAGAAATTTCCTGTAATCTTCTCCTCGATGACCAATCACTGCGATGGGAGTGAGCAGCGGAGCTTCTGAATCTTCTCTGAAGAATTGTTCAAGAATGATCCCTTCCGCCGGCGCCTCCAGATCAAAGCTTGCCTTCTCCGTTTCGACCTCACACACTGGATCACCAAGCTGTACACTGTCTCCCTCCTTTACATACCACTTTACAATACGACAGGATACTATCTCCTCGCTTTCGCGAGGCACCATAACAGGATAGGCCATGATCACCCGCCCCTTTCTTTATCGTAATAACGCATTGCATGCATGCCAGCGTTTTGCGCGGCTTCGATTCCAACATCTGAATCTTCGATTACGATGCAGTTTTGGGGAGGAACACCGAGCTTCCGGGCAGCGCAGAGAAAAAGATCGGGGTTCGGTTTTCCCCGCTTTACATCCTCCGCAGTTGCAATCGCATCTACCTCGATGCCGAACTTAGCCATGATTGGGAGAATAGACTTCGGTGTGCTCCCGGTGGCAACTGCCACCTTCACACCCTTTTCTCGCAGTACTTTTACCAGTGCAATGTTGCAGGGAATGTCCGTCGCCTTGTCCGTCCAATCCTTCGCGAGCTCATTTTTTCGCCTATATACAGCTTCAACATCCACCTGAACACGTGCCATATCTGCAAAGTACTTTATCTGCTCCCTTCCAGTCATTCCCGCCTGTGAAAAGAACTGTTCCTTATCCACAGTGACTCCGAATTCCCTGCATGCCTGCGAATAGGCTGTAAAGTGAAGTTCCATAGTGTTCACCAGTACCCCGTCAAAATCAAATATGTATCCGTACTCCATCGATTTTATCCTCATCTGTATACTATTGACTTCACAGCCTCTACTATCTGAACCACTTGGGGGAGAGCAGCCTGCTCCATTACCGGTGCGAAGGGTATCGGCGTATCCTGTACAGCAACACGCTTAATAGGAGCATCGAGATAAAAAAGAGCATGTTCCGCGACTATCGCAGATATTTCAGAGGTAATTCCACAGCTGAGTACATCCTCACTTACGATCACAAGCCTTCCGGTCTTTTTCACGGAGGTGATGATCCTCTGCCTGTCCATGGGTACGAGGGTTCTCGGGTCGATGACCTCACATTCAATGCCGTCAACTGTGGAAAGTTGATCCGCAGCCTGTATCGACTTGTGCAGCATATAGCCGGTTGCAACGATAGTCACATCATCACCCGTACGCTTCACGTCCGCAACGCCGAAGGGAATTGTGTATTCAGTATCCGGTGCCGGTTTGAAAATCTCCCCGAGCTCACCCACTGCCGTTTTCGCCTTTCCTCCCGGAGAAGTAGCACCGTACAGCAGCTTGTGCTCGAAAAACATGACGGGATTATCATCCCGAATGGCTGTTTTAAGCAATCCCTTCGCATCAAAGGGTGTGGAAGGCATAACGACTTTCAGCCCCGGTGTATGTACAAACCATGCTTCGAGGGACTGTGAATGCTGAGCTGCCCGTCCCGTTGCACCGTATGGCGCACGTACGACCATCGGGATATTTACCTGCCCACCGAGCATGAACCTCGTTTTTGCAGCCTGATTGCAGATCTGATCCATGCCACAGGTAAGAAAATCGTTAAACTGAATCTCTGCCACCGGTCGGAGCCCTGTCATCGCCGCCCCAATAGCAGCACCGATAATTGCCGCCTCAGAGATGGGTGTATCCCTAACACGTTCCTCACCGTACCGGCTATAGAGCCCCTGAGTTACTCTGTAGGAACCCTCGAAAACCGCAATGTCCTCTCCAAGAAGGACAACTTTCTCGTCGCGATCCATCTCTTCCTGTAACGCCTGATTCAGTGCGTCGACAATTTTCTTAGCCGGCATATCTCACCCCCAAGCTCCTATGCAAAAATGTATTTCCTGTAATCATGAGGCCCAGGATCCGGGCTTTGCTCTGCAAAGTGAACTGCATCCTCGACCTCCTTTTCAACCTCTTCTCCGATACTCTCGAGTTTTCCTTTCGGAAGGCCCATTTCTTTGATGAGATACTTTCCGAAAGTTACAATGGGATCCCGCTTCTTCCATCCATCGAGCTCTTCCCTTTTCCTATAGCCTGCCTTTTCAAATCGTGAATGTCCCATGTAGCGGTATGTTTTGCACTCCAGAAGCGTCGGTCCTTCTCCCTGCCGTGCTCTTTCAATCGCCTCTTTTGCCCTGTTGTACACTTCGATAATGTTCATACCGTCCACAACTACCCCTGGTATACCGTATGCAGCAGCTCTATCTGCAATATTTTCTATTGGCGTCACTCGCCTGTAATGGGTTGAAAATCCATAGACGTTATTTTCGCAAACGAATACCACTGGTAATCTCCAGATAGCTGCAAGGTTTATACCTTCATGGAATGCCCCTTCGTTTGCTGCACCATCTCCAAAAAAAGCAACGGCAACCTGATTTGACTTTCTGTAGGCACATGACCACGCGGCACCTGTTGCTATTGGAATACCAGCCCCGACGATTGCATTCGCCCCGAGCATACCAACGCTGTAATCCGCAATATGCATTGAGCCGCCCATTCCCTTGCAGCAGCCCGTACTCTTCGCAAACATCTCCGCCATTATGGATTTGATGTCTGCACCCTTTGCGATGCAGTGACCGTGACCCCTATGCGTTGAGGTGATGTAATCGTCGGTTTTGGGGTGTGCACAGATCCCCACTGCAACAGCTTCTTCACTAGTGTACTGTTGCAGACTCCCCGGCATCGGGCGGGTCAAAAACAGTTGAAAGAGTTTCTCCTCGAATTTACGAATCTGCACCATTTTTCTGTAGAGATGCAGAGCAGTTTTTTTATCCATTCGCTCTCTCCCCGTTCTCATTTTCAATTGCTATCAGTCGGACTGGACAGGAGTCAAGACCATCGACGCAGAGTGACAGTGCAAGCAGGGTAAAACGGTCACTGCGCAACTGATCCAGATTTGCCGCAGACTCAATAATTGGAACTCCATGGTCCATAAGGAATTGATGATTCGGCTGATTGGTCGCATTCTTCACCTCGATTCCAGACGCGTCTGAACCAATGAGGCTAATCTTCCTTTCAAGCACGAGCCACCGTATCGCTTCGGTCGTTATATATGGTCGGTCATGGGATTGCGGCGTCCGATAAAACCGTGCACAGTTGAAATTGAAGAGCACCATATCTCCCACTCGGATCTCAGAACCGTGCCTTTTCAGCTCCGTGAGGGTTACCGCATCACCAGGATTCTTTTGGGTATAATCCAGTAGAAGCCCATTACCGATCAATTTTTCAAGTGGGTATGACCCTGCATCCATTCCATCTTTATTATGATGATAGGGAAACTCTATATGTGTGCCGCAGTGGGAGGACATATTTATGTCCTGTAAAATATACCACACACTCTCACTCACCTTGTACTGCGGATACAGTTCATCGGTACGATGGGTGATCAGATCCAGGTGATACTCCTCCTTACCCGGATACAGTTTATGGCTCAAATCGACAATTCTTCCCCTGATCATGAACTCTGCCTCCTGTCAGCCTTGTATACGTAGGATTTTTTCGGTTAACCTATTCAGACTCTCAATATCCCATACCTTCTCCATATACCGGGCAACAAGCAGATAGAGCGCATCTATCAAGCAGAGCTGCGCCAACCGTGAAGAGAGTGCCGCCACCTTGACCCTGCTCTCATGAAATGAGGTACAGAAAAAGCAATCGGCATACCTGCTCAAGGGCGATTTCATGTAGTTCGAGATCCCGACAGTGAGAGCCCCATTCTCCTGAGCAATCTTTAACGCTTCGATTGTCACGGTGGATCGGCCCGAATGCGATATACCGACTGCTGCCTCAAACTTCTTCAGCCTCTTCGCAGAAACTATAATGTACACAGGATCGGTATACGCCTCAGATTGAATATCGAGGTGTGAAAATCTCAGAGCGGCGTCTTTTGCAACATTTCCGGAACCCCCGATACCAAAAAACAGTATCCTCTTTGTTTCAGAAAGTTTTCGCCCCAGCTCGACAAGCTCATCGATATTCAGGAGTTTCAACGTATCGTCCAGACTCTGAGCATTGCTCTTGAATACCTTCCTCACAATCTCTAATCCATTGTCATCGGGTGTAATTGTATTTAATATTTCCGGTGCCGCAGATGTGTTGTCCTGGGCCAGCTCCACCTTGAAATCCCTGTAACTATTATACCCGATTCCTTTGACGAATCTGCTGACCGAGGCGACACTGATATTAACTGCTTGGGCAAGTTTGTGGACGGAGAGAAAGGGAATTTCGAGTGCATTTTCGAGTATGTATCCTGCAACCCTCCTTTCCGCATTGGAGAGGTTGGGAAGGAGGGAACGTATCTTTGCCCGTACACCAGACATTTGT
>CAYFYU010000089.1:15858-16376 GCA_964347455.1 uncultured Spirochaetota bacterium
ATGTTATTTTGTTACATAATATTTTTATTAATTGTAATAAAATAACATCTATATGTCCATTAAATATTGTAAAAAACTTGACAACCCAATTGGACTGTTTAATAATGGCATGAAAACATTTACATGAAAACATTTACAGCAGAGGCAAATCTCATGGGGGAAGCCAAAAAGAGCGATTGACTCCCATCAGCTCATGATACAATTCTAAACTCTCTGAAAGGAGAAAAACATGAGTAACAAGAAGCAGGGCGCATTGAAGATAGGGCTCATGAATTTGGCCCATTCAACGTACTGGAAATTTTTTCCCCAGCATGAAAAGCCTACAATTGAACTGGGAGAAACCTTTAAAAAGTATTTATCACAGTTTGGGACAGTTTACGAAACGGGTAAACTCATCGATTGCGTTGCAAGGGCAGGAGAGGCTCGCCTATTTTTTCAAACCAAGGATATTGATGTTATTGTGCTGGCCACCGCCACCTATTCAACACCGGACGATATAATACTCGACCTGAAACGGT
>CAYFYU010000090.1:0-4107 GCA_964347455.1 uncultured Spirochaetota bacterium
GGTTGAATAAGGGATAGAGTTCTAACCGTACTAATCTGCTCGTCATTTCAACATTCGGTAAATTATGATGAATCGGTTAATGCGAGATAAGAGGAGGATAATATGAGGAGGAATTCTCTTATCGCTATTTTAATCATCATATTCTTTTCAGTTATGTATGCAGAGTCCTCTGCGAAGATCGTTTTCGAGCATTTCCGCGGTTTTGACATCAGCTTTCCGACGCCTGTGAAGTTTGAGCAATCGCGAGAGAATGTTCTTCGCTTTACCGGTAAGTGGGAGAGAGGGGTATGCAAAAACAGGCATCAGATTATGTTTGGTGAATCGGTTTATGGAAAGAAAACCACGGATGGAAATTTGAGATAGTACACCTTATACTATTAAACGAATATACGAGTTATTTATACTTAAAGAAGTGGTAATTATATGTGGATTAATATGATCAAAGACTTTTAGATACGAGAACTGTGCCTCTTAAATCGGTGAGTTCAACCCTTTTATAGTTATCATTCTCAATGAAAATGAATACATAGGGGTGCGTCATAGCGAGTGCCTGGAAGCTGTCTTCGGGAGGCGTAATGAGAACCGATTTTATTACGAGGGCATCCCGCCGCTTTATTGCAGACCGTACGTCGATGGAGTAACCTGACGATTTCTGATCACCGTATGAGATGAACATAACAAAACCATTGCTGTAATCTACAGACGGAGGTTCCGGCTGTGGTAATCGTATTCGATGGATGTTATTGTGAAAAGACTCGAACTTATCCCGATCGAGGAATATTTCCAGGTTAGGGCCTTCCGGTTTGTATTTAATCTGATTTCCCTCTTCAACAACGGTAAACTCTATTTGTCTATTGCTCCTTGTTTTCGAACCAATGAGTGAAAGGGTAATGAGAATGGTCAGGAATATTACAGTTGGAAGAAAGAATTTTTTAGAGGTAAACATGGTGAATATCCTTGGTATTGGAAAAGTTATTTTGAGCCTTTATGTATCACAAATATATCATATATTTCTGTAGGTGCATAGAGAAACGGTAATACGTCTTTATTTGGATACGTTGTGAACAGATACGGAAGAGTATGGGCGTCTAATGAGAGGTGATGATAAAGTATCTACCTTAGGCCTTTTTCCAATTCGACGAAATAATACAGGTTTCTGGGATTGTCAGGGTCCCATCCCTCCAGGAGCGAGCGATAATAGGCCATGTATTGCAGAACCGGCATATACAGAACATTGCGAATGCCATCGTCAAGCCCGGATTTGAGCTCGATGATGTAATCCGAAAGCTTTTTAAAGCCACTGTCATCACTATCACATATAATGAATATCTTCCCACCGAGGGATTTCATATTCTTTGCCAGCTCAAGTTCGAAATGTCTGCCTGCATCTGAAACCATAATCGTTACAAGCATGTTTTGGTCAACATTCGACATTGGACCGTGCTGAAAATCAAGAGAAACGTATGCATCCGAGGGGAGAATGACCATCTCCTTTACCTTAAGCTGTGCCTCCCGTGCCAGACCAAAGTACGTTCCGCTTCCCAAAAATGCAAATTTCGTTATGTGTCTGTTTTCTGCTATACTCTTTCCTGTTTGCTGAAACAATTGCATGTTGCGCCTTGCAAGTGCGGGAAGTTTCTTCAGATTTTTACGAACCTGAACCGCTTCGGTGCACGTTGCAGCGATGTCGTACCCTGAAAGGACCATAGAAGTCAAGGAGCGTGTTGTGGTAACGCTCTTTTCACTTGCCTCCTTGAGTGTAACTGAGAGGTCTGCAAGTTGTGCCATCCTGCTCTGTTCAAAGCACGTCACAGCAATTGTTCGAGCTCCTGCTTGTTTTGCGGTATCCAGAGCACGGACACTCTCGGTTGTATTGCCTGAACGGGAATAGCCTATAATGAGGTTTTTTCTGTTCCTATTGATGAAATACCCGGGATTGATCATCAGATCTGATGCATGAACTGCCCTGCATGATTTTCCAGAATGCTCCTGAAAGAATGGCGCAACAGCATGGGAGATATTATAAGCAGACCCGCAGCCGGTAAAGAGTATCTCATCGGTCTCTGAGTACAATTTTTTCAGACTTGCAGCGTTGTGCTCGATTCTTTTAAAAACCCCCTCCCATGAATCGGCCTGTGAGCCAATCTCAGCGAATGTGTGTTTGCCCCTTTTCTCCATAAGATTCTCCTGCATCTTTGTTATGGATTAATTCTGTACAGTGGTAGTCCCAATACTGAAACCGCTTCTGCACCGAACCGGTTGCCAAGCTCGATCGCTTCATGCAATGTTAGCTCCTTACTGATTCCGTAGAGAAAACCTGCATTAAAACAGTCGCCGGCACAGGTCCTGTCAACGACCTCGACCGGAAGGGCTGGATGGTGTTCAATGTTACCGTCAATCCGAGTAAAAACACCATCCTTCCCGGCCTTTACAACCAAACAGTTCACTTCATTTGGAAAACCCTTCAGTGCCTCTTCAACGTCCTCTTTTCTGGTGATTCCCAATATCTCATCGATGTTCGGGAGAAAATAATCGAGGTAACGAAAATACCTTTTCAGTTTTTCTATATTCCACCTGCCTGAGGTATCTCCGCCAGGATCGAGCGAGGTTGTCATGCCCGACTGTTTTGCATCAAGCAGTAGCTTGCCGACATCAGGTTTGAGCATTTCCTGGAGAAAATACGATGAGAGGTGTACATGAGCGTCTTTGACTATGTAACCCTTCTTCAGGTTCTGCAGCTTCGTAGAGGAGACCGTGCCCGGCGAGGTAACATACATCCTGTCTTCAGGTAAATCGAGAGAAACGGTGATTCCAGTGGCTTCAGTTTCCGAAATTGAGAGGGTCTTGGTATTCAGACCGCATTTTTGGAGGTATTCTAGTATCCAGTCACCTGCAAAATCCTTTCCCACCTTTGCAAAAAGCCGTACAGGGCATTCATGCACGGCAAGCATCATTGCCACATTTGCAGCAGATCCACCTGCCTTGACTGTATGATCCTGAGCAAGGATTTCGTTGCCCGGTGAAGGGTAACTTTCTAACCTTGATAGTATGATATCGAGATTCAAATCGCCAATAACGACAATTTCTTTCATTTTTTAGTCTACATGACCTTTATGCCCCGTTTTCTGAAAATTGCAAGGAAGATGACATGTACCGCAACGACAATGGCAACAACAATGGTTGACATGGCGCATGCGCTTTCGAAATAACCGTCATCAATGAGATGTATTATAGTGATTGATGCAAGCTGGATTTTGGGGGACACTAGAAAAATTACCGCACTAATGGTTACCATACTCCTTTCAAAAAAGAAGAGCATATTGTTCCAGAAGCTGACCCTGCTCAATGGGAAGATTACCCTGAAAAAGGACTTCAGGAGGTCGGCTCCGAGTGAGGTCGATGCTTCGTCAACGGATATATCTATATTCTTCATGTTAGTCATTGTTGAAAGCATGCCGAGCGTGAAGTTTGCAACGATGATGTTGAGTATAATTATGGAAGCCTTGTAGTAGAGCCAGTTGACGCTCACGAAGGCAAGTATGTAGCCAAGTCCAAGAACAAGTCCGGGAATTGCCGCGGGTAGTACGGTAACGAGATAAAGCATCTGTTTTCCCCGCGGTTTTCTCTTTTCCACTATATAACCTGCTATGAGTGTGAACCAGGCGCCAAAGAAGGCTACGATTACTGAAATCCAGAAACTCGTCCACACCACGGAGATGGATCGCCCCCGGTGTGAAAAGTTATAATGGCGAGAACTGAAGGTTGTGAGCCATTTTAAAATTTGTTTCGACTCTCCTGCACGTCCCCCCCAAACATCAACAATTGAGGTCCAGAATATTGCCAGGAATATAATGATGATGGAACCGGTAACAAGTATCGATATGGATGAGAAAATCGTCTTTTTGGAACGGCTCGAAGTCCTGATAAAGGGTCGGGCCGCGCCGCTTATGAGTGAGTAGTTTCTCTTTGTAAAGTAGTTGTTGAGTACAAAGGCGAGGACTGCCGGGATGAGAAGTATGACACTGATGGTAGCGCCAAGATCGAAGCGCTGCATACCTTCCACCTGGGTGTATATCTCGGTGGCCGCCGCGTCATAGACAAAACCGA
>CAYFYU010000090.1:4117-16152 GCA_964347455.1 uncultured Spirochaetota bacterium
AGTAGTTTAGCATAAATGCCATCAGCGACGGCACCAGCAGAATAATGCTGATGGGGGCTCCCAGGGCAAAACGGTAGAGATTCGTGACCTGGGCATAAATTTCGGTGGCCAGCACGTTGTAGTCTCCACCGATAACAATGGGATTGCCGAAATCGGTGATAGTGAGGTTGAAGGAAAGAGCGGCAGCAGAGAATATTCCATACCGGGCTGAGGGTATTGTTACCTTATAAAAAACTTTTAACGGCCCGGCGCCGAGCGATTCGGCGGCCTCGTTCAATCGGGTATCCACCGCAGACAGAGTGGTTATTAAAATCAGGAGGGCATAGGGAAAGCTGTAGAAGATCTCAGAAATAATAATTCCCGTTGGGCCGTAAATATCCCATTGTGCACTCAGCCAGTTTGTAATGAGACCGTTTCTACCAAAGAGTGAGATTAATGCCAGGGCCTGGACAACCGAGGGTGCCATGAGGGGAAGGGATGAGACAGATTTATAAAAAGTTTTGCCCCTTATGGTGGTTCTGGTTATTGCATATGCAACGAGAAATGCCATAATAGTCGTTACAATCGTCGTAAAGCATGCGACGTACAAGCTGTTGTAGAGAGAACGCCGGATCCGGGCTTTTCCAAAATATTCGACGTAGTTGTTAAAGGTTATCTCTCCCTCATAGGCAAAGCTGGTTTTCAAAATCTGGACGAGGGGAACGATGAGAAAAAGAATAAAGAACAGTGCGCATATGCCTACGATGATGAAGGCGACAACCTGATCCGGGAGGAACGTTTTGAGCGGTTCGATTTTTATGTTGTTATTCTTCATCCTCTATCCTTCTCATATTTGAAAGACGAGAAAATCTTCAGGAGGAAAGTATAATTTTATGCGCTCTCCCATCTTGAGAAGGCTCTTTTCAAAGTCCTTCTCCGTTATGTCAACGATCACATGCTCGTTTCCAACATTCACAAGAGATCGAACGATAACGCCGAGGAAGGTAACAACTTCAATGGTTCCCTCCTTTAAATTTGTTTTCTCATATCCCGAGGGGATTTTGTTAGAATTCTTATATACATGGATTTTTTCAGGTCTGATTGAGATCGTGAGTTTTTCGGGTGGCGGTCTTAAGGTTTTAATAAAATCCTTCAAAATGACGAAATTCAATCCCGTTTTTTTATTGGTGAAGGTATTTCCCTTAAGCTCGCCTTCAAAAAAGTTGGAGGTACCAACAAAATCGGCCACAAACTTCGTGTTCGGATTTTTGTAAATTTCTATGGGTTTGTCGACCTGTTCAATAGAGCCGTTGTTCATTACAATGACGCGATCCGAAATCGAAAGTGCTTCCTCCTGATCATGGGTAACGTAAATCATCGTTATTCCGAGCTCTATCTGCACCTTTTTAATCTGAGCTCTCAGATTGACCCGTATCTTCGCGTCGAGAGCGGAGAGCGGTTCATCGAGCAGAAGTATTTGCGGGTATGTGGCAAGAGACCGTACCAGCGCAACGCGCTGTTGCTGTCCGCCAGACAACTCGGGTGGATATTTATGCTTCTGATCACCTAGCCCAACAAGTTCAAGAAGCTCATCCACACGCCCAGCGATCTGAGTTTTTGGTAGCTTCCGCATCTTCAGACCGAATCCGACATTTTCTTCAACCGTCATGTGCGGAAAAAGGGCGTATGACTGGAATACGATACCGAAGTTTCTCTTCTGTGGAATAATATCATTGATGACCTCGCCGTCATATTTTATAATTCCGCTTGTCGGTGTTTCGAATCCGGCTATCATTCTGAGGGTTGTGGTTTTTCCACATCCGGATGGTCCCAAAAAACAGACGAATTCACCCTCCTTTACCTCGAGGCTCAAATCCCAGACTGCGATAATTTTATCAAACTTTTTAGTCAACTTCTCCATGACAAGGTCTTTACCCATCGAAAACCTCCAAAATCAACTTATTAAGGCTGTACCACCTCGGCCACCTATTGAGGTGACGGTCAATTTTTTGCATTTTTAAGATTAAGGAATTGCATTGTTTGACAGAGTAAAACCATGCACGGAATAGATGCTCATGAGTATCACATCCCGTGCATGATTGTATGGCTATTAACGCAGGAACTTGTCCTGCCAGTTTATCAGAATATCACCTCTGTTTGCTGCCTGCCATTCGAAATCCATGGGGATGAGTTTTATATCTTCAAGACGCGGCAGGTCGGGACGGGCAGGGGGGATACCCGGTTTCGTGACACCGACTTTCCACTGCGCATAGAGCTTCATTGCTTCATCAGATATTGCCCAATCGAGGAATTTCTTCCCGTTGTTGGGATGTTTTGCTCCCTTCATGAGCGCATTGGCCTCCAGCTCATAGGCACTTCCCTCAGCAGGGAGTACCATCTCCACAGGCTTCCCCTCTCTTTTCAGGTTGGCGATGACAAAGGCAAAGGAGGCGCCGATGACGTACTCTCCAGCCGCAGCATACTTCGCAGGCCTGGAACCGCTTTTTATATACTGTCCCATCGTCTTGTCAAGCTCTTCGAGAAACATCCAGCCTTCGTTATCTGCAACTGTTTTGTCTTTGTAGTTCGGATCCCATGTTTCGAGAATACCAGCAACCTGGAGAAATCCTGTTCCTGAGCTGGCGGGGTTTGGCATAATGAGATGTCCTGCATAAACAGGGTTTGTGAGATCCTTCCACGATGTTGGCATCGGCAGATTATACTCTTTTAATTTTTCGGTATTAACACAGAATGCAGCGAGATACAGATCGATTGCGTACCAGTGGTCATTGGGGTCTTTGAATTGGGCAGGAATCTTATCTCCATCGATCGGGACATAGGGTACGAAGAATCCTCTGTCTGTAAAATCCATCAAATAGGTCACAGCCCAACCATACACCACATCGGCCTGGGGATTCTTTCGCTCAGCAAGAAGCTTTGCTCCGAGAACACCGGTTGAAAATCTTGTCCAGTTTATCTTTAGACCAGTTGCCGCCTCTGCAGCACGAACATATTCCTCTGTCTCATCGGTTTCCAATGATGTGTACATTACAAGCTCATCTCCCTCATCGATCGCCCGTTCCTCCTCCACTTTCTCCCCTTCTGCAAATGACAGCGCTGGGATAAAAAGAACAACTGCCGCGAGAATGATGAACAACTTTTTCATATTTTTCTTCCTCCTGTAGTAATTATAACAGAAACAAAAACCCCGTTATCACCTCCTCCTCATATGAAATGGTTCGCCAAAGTTGAAATTATATCCTATACTAAACAAATAAATAGATCAATTATTTTGTACGATGCTCCCCAACTGTATCTATGGTGGGTTTTCGTACAAGCACAAAGTCAATTTTTCTCCAAGGAGCAGGTATGTCATTTTTCATCCATAAAAAGGAAAAACACATCGTCGAAAATATCAAAAAGCACGCAGACGCGGTTGTTGAAACCGTTTCTCTGGCACAATCGGCGTTGGAAATGCTACTTGAAGGAAATAAAGAGGAGTCAACGGAATACACAAAAAGGGTACACAAAAAAGAGCACGATGCCGATGTCATCCAGAGAGAGATCGACAAAGAGATGTTTGGCGGCGCATTCATGCCTTCCATTCGAGAAGCACTCTTTATAACGGTGGATACTGTTGACAAGGTGGCAAACAGGGCGGAAAAGCTCGGTGATTTTCTTACCCTCATCAGTCCCGATATCCCACATGAGATACGGGATAATTTACGAGAAATGGGAAAGCTAACCGTGCAGTGCGCAGAGAAAATGAGGGAAGCTATATACAACCTGTTTGAAGATATAAAGATCGTGCATAAGGATACAACTGAGATTGAGCATATGGAAGCCAGGTTGGACAAGTATGCCTGGAAAATAATGGAGACAGTATTCAAAAAGATGGAAATCGAGAAGTTCTCTCACCGTATGATGCTTCGAGAGATGGTTATACACCTGAGCTCTATTAGCAACAAGATGGAGGATGCGGCGGACAGGATTGATATTATTGCCTTGAAACTCAGATCTTAATTTGAAGGAGTGTCATGTATAGACTGGTCTCGGGGTTGTATCTTGGCTGGGGGCTTGGTGCAAATGATGCGGCAAACGTTTTCGGAACCGGGGTCGCGAGCGGAGTTATCAAGTACAGAACCGCAGTTGTTTTAACTGCGGTCTTTGTTCTTGTGGGGGCTTATGCACAGGGGATTCGAGGTATGTATACTGTCGGTGGACTCGCTGAAATTGATGTCAGAACAGCATTTATCGCATCGATTGCCGCTGCTGTGACCATAAATGTGCTCACAGTTCTGGCGCTGCCAGTTTCAACTTCTCAGGCGATTGTCGGATCTATTCTTGCCGTAGGTGTCATGGGCAGAGGGGTGCAGGTTTCGGTCCTCGTGAAAATTCTACTGAGCTGGATACTGAGTCCGATTGGAGCGGCACTTATATCCTATTCACTCTACCGGATTCTGGGATCTGTGCTCGAAGCGAGAGTAAAAAATGTGCGGATCTGGTCTCTTGTAATGAGAATCGGATTTTATTTGGGCGGTATATACGGTGCATACGCACTTGGTGCGAACAATGTTGCCAATACAACTGGAGTGTTCTTCAAGGCAGGCATGATTTCGGCAAGGATGGCTGCGGTTGTCGGCGGTCTTTCCATAGGACTGGGAGTTTTAACCTACAGCAAACGCGTAATGTCAACAGTTGGCAGAAGAATTACACAGATGAGTGAGTTTGCTGCGTTGATTGCTGTTCTGGGGCAGGATATAACGGTGCATGTATTTGCCTGGATCGGCGTTCCGATATCAACATCACAGGCAATTGTTGGAGCTGTCATTGGAGTTGGTTTCGTCAAGTCGAGCAGGGCAATAAACCTAAAGGTGGTTACAAGGATTATGCTGGGATGGTTGAGCACCCCTGCTGCTGCTTTCCTCATTACTTTTTTAATTTTACAGGTTTACCTGCTATTATTTTAATTGTACTCGGTTATAGCGACCCGGTATTCTGATCACTTTTCAAAGGAGAGCTCGAGATGAATGTCATGGAAAAGGTACTGCGAGAGAAGATCGATCCCATGCTCTCCAAAGAGAACCTGAGCAGTATTGCATCGCAGGCAATTGGTAAACCGGTCAGGGCGCAATCTGTGCGTATTCTCACCGGTGGCTGCTGGAACCGGTTGATCGATGTGGAATTAGATAAGCACTCTGGCAGCTCCTGTCCTGTAGGAATGGTTTTCAAGATTAGCTCTGAGATTGGAAATACCGGAATAATACGAGAATTCAAGGTGTTGAAATATTTTACGGAACGTACCAATTTTCCTGTGCCCCATCCCTTGCTGCTCGATGATTCGGGTAATCCCATACCTGGGACGGTGCTTGTCATGGAAAAGGTGCCTGGCACGGTACTGCACCATGTCTGGTCTTTTCTATCAATCGAGATGAGAGAATACCTGGCAGATCAGTTGGCTCATGCGGTTAGCATGCTCCATGAGAAGAGGTCCGTTGGGTTTGGAGGCGTTGAAGAGGATGGGGTTCGGTTGGAAAGGTGGAGTGATTTCTGGATCCCTCGATTTAACAATGTCCTCAAGGAGGTAAGAGAATCGGGTTTTGTTTCGGATACATTTCTGGAAGACGTGGTAGCCTTGCGAAACAGGATTCCTGAAATCCTCTCAATAGGTGGGGAAGGCACGCTGCTGCACTATGACATTTGGTCCGGTAACATCATGATCACTTTGGATAGGGATAAACCGGTCATTTCTGGTTTTATCGATGTGGGTGGATACTGGGGTGATTATGCGCGCGAGCTCTCCTTCATGGAACTCTTTGGGATGGCCGGTGCGAGATTCTATGAAATCTACGGGGCAAACCACCAGTTAGACGAGGGATTTGAGATACGGAAAAACCTCTACAATCTTAAGATGAATCTAAAACATATAACCATGTATCCCGATGAATCATACTACCGTATTGGTGCGAATGACTGTCTCCATAGCATTAATTTGGCACAATAATCCCGCCTTTTTCAACTCTAAAAAAACAATGCTCTAAAGCTATGTCAGGGAAAATGTCCGTTTTATTGAACCCTCGTAGACACAACAGGCGGCCGGCACGGCCGCCCGAGTGCCGTCCTCCTCCCTGAAAGACGGGTTTTTGCATCCAGCATAGCCATATAGAAATGGTGACCGCTCACTTAATCAAGCAAACTGCTTACTTAATTACAAAAGGTGACAGTTTACGTAATCATTGACGGTAACGGATCTCGTAATGCTCATAACGGACTTTGGAGGTATCCCATTCAGTTGGATTGTTTATACTATCCCCAATCCATTCCCATGTATTTCCGGAATCTGTTATTCTTCCAAGAAGGTAAAAGGTATACGGATCTTTTAATGTGCCTTTGAACCACACAAATCCTTCTGAATCGATCCATGCTTGAGTTAAAAAAATGAAAGTATTAATTTCCCTTACCGGAACTGTGTCTGTTATCAGTGGGTAGAATCCAAATTTTCCGTCGCTGTGAATTATTACCTTTTGCTCCTGAAAAGGTACGTTTCCCGAGTAGTGATGTGTGTTTATCCATACACCGCTGATAGTGTCCCAAAATTCCTGCTCAGAAATACTCTTTGCTCCATCCTCTGCAAAGATGGGATTGAATACCAGAATGGGAAACAGCACAAAGAAGCACAGCACTATGGATGCGATGAGGACCTTTTTCCTTGTGAGAAACTTCAACGCATCGGATTTTAACAAATGTAAAATCCTCTTTTCAAGCATTTTCTTCTTCCCCCTTGTAATAAATATTCCCGTCAAAAGGACGCGCCCTCTGGCAAGCCGTACCACGTTCATTATGTGTTGGACGTACCGTGCCGCTTTTATTCCTTCACCCACAGCATACTCGTCGCAGGATTTCTCCTGTTCTATGTGAAGATGACGGTACGCAATCCAAACTGTGGGAATGAACCAGAAGAGAGAGCACACAATTCGTGCAAAAAGCAGCGTCAACGAATCGAGACGCTTTACATGGGCAAGCTCATGGAGCAAAACAGAACGCAGCCGTTCAGATGGCCAAGCGGTTGCACCGAAGGGGAGGAGGATTACGGGTTTGATTGTTCTATATGTAAAAGGTACTCTGCATGAGGATGATGTGAGCACCTGTATGTTTCTTTGAATGCCGAGCTTTTTCGTGAGATTTTTTAGTGTTTCGATAATACTCTTATTCTCGATAAAACGGGCATCAGTCCGAATCCTCACGATGCCGATCTTCCCTACTATCACTCTTATAAGTGAAAACATGATGCCTGCAATCCAGAGCGCTACGCCGATTACTGCCCAGGAGGAAATCAATCCCATAGATTGTGTCGTGCTGGTAACTGCAACTACTCCGGCTGCTGGCTGCATCTGGGAACCAAATTCATTGTATCGGGGGAGTACGGCATCTAAAATACGTAGAGCCTCAAAGGATGATCTAGATTGGACATTGATACGAAAAAAATCTAGAGGAATGATGAAGAAACACGCTGGAATGATTACAATACTGAAAAGCATGGTAAGCCAGAGTACATGTTTGAGATTAGATGACAGTTTTTTAAGACAGAGTTGAAACAATGCTGCGATGATCAACAGGGCAATACATTTCAAAAAGGTTGAAAGTAACATAGTAAAGATATAGGGAGAGATGTGCGTAACGAACATGCTATTGATAATCCTCCCGTTTCTTTTTTTCGATGAGATCGATGAGCTTGTTCAGATCTGCGTCTGACAGACTGCTGCTGTTGTACTCGATGAGAGCTGTCATGGCCTCCTCGACGGAGTTGTCGAAATAGGTCTCCATAAGCTGTCTGATCGCAGATCGCATCGCCTTCTTATGCGGTATTTTCGGATAGTATATGTATTTGAGTCCATCTTGAATGTGCCTGAGGAAGCCTTTCTGTTCGAGAATGTGCAGGAGCTTTCGAACAGTCGCGTAGCTCGGTGCGTTGGGCATTCGCTCCATCACTTCTTTTGCAGTGGCGCTCTTCTTGCGGTAAATGATGTCCATGATCTGTCGCTCTCTCCTGCTCAGCTCGGTATGCAGTTTTTTGCTCATCAAGACCTCCCCGTTAAAATGTATCCACCGACATGTGAAAAATGTCGCATATGAGAAAATATTCACATGATTTCTAAAAATTGTCAAGTGTTTTATGTGAAAAAATTCACCTAAAACCGTAAATAGTGTCGGATTTCATAAAGATTTCAATGAAAACGAAGGTCGCGGAACCTTATCGTCGGGAGAAATCTGCAGCGGTGATTCGATTGAACACAAATGAGTTTTACTCAAGTTAAAATTGTAACTTGTCATTGTTCGCTGAGATATAAATATTCTTTATGTGAAGGAGAATATCTGTGGGGATGATCTCTCACGTTTTAAAGGTGGTTGAAAAACGTTGCCGTGAAAACTCAATTTACATGCTCGGGCCCGAGAAGGCCCGGTTTCTCGCAGGACTTCTTGAGGAGGCGGGGCCCGAACTTGTAGTCGAATGTGGGACAGCGATTGGTTATTCCGGTTTACACATAGCGTCGGTTTTGAGACAAAATGGGCGAGGAAGACTGATCACCATCGAAATCAATCCCAAACGAGCCTTGGAAGCACGTGAAAATTTTAAACGTGCAGGGGTTGGAGAGTTGGTGGAAGTTCGTATTGGTGATGCAGAAGCGATACTACCTAGTGTAACCGAGACGGTCGATTTTCTCCTTCTCGATAATCATTTTGAAAATTACTTTCCCTGCTTTCTGGCGATTGAGCCTCGGCTTGCGGATGGAGCGGTCATAGTAGCGGATAATGCAGGGATCGGAGCCAATACGATGGCCGATTATCTCTTATGGGTTCGAAGCCATTACGAAAGTCGGATTTACTGGTTCGATACCGATCTGCCGTGGGCAGAACATGACGCTATTGAGGTTACGATTTATCGAAGCTAATTAGTATTTGGTGAATTGTTCAAAACTCCTGTTCGATCCCGGCGTTGAAGGTATGCATCCCAGCTCTCCTATCTCCGATAGCGAAAGGAATGAGCTGTACAGTCAGTCACTTGACGAGAAAAACGGGTACTATGAAAGTCTTTACAATAGGGCACTCTAACCGATCCTTCGATGAATTTGTATCGCTTCTTAATGAGTTCAAAATCAGGGCTGTTGCTGATGTTCGTCGATTCCCGAGCTCGCGCAAATTCCCGTGGTTCAATCAAAGCGTTCTTCAAACGCTACTCGACGAACAGGGAATCCATTATGAGTGGTTTGAAACACTCGGGGGGCATATACATGGGAAGGTGAATGAAAGATCCCCGAACACTGCTATTCGTAGCCCAGGATTTCGCAACTATGCCGATTACATGATGACGGAGCTGTTTCGTAAAGCCATCAGGCGGTTGATTAATTTGGGGCAGAACCAGCAAACTGCCATTATGTGTGCAGAAAAGTTTTTTTGGAAGTGTCACCGTCGTTTGTTGTGCGATTTTCTGGTCGTCCAAAGCGTATCAGTCATACACATTATTGAGCATTGCCGTTCTCAGTCTCACCTTCTGACTAAGGGTGCTGTGATTACCGAGGAACGATTGGTCATTTATCCCGATACTTAATGAAGGGATGTGGCTCAACCTTCGACATAGAAATTAAACAAAGAACTTTCACTGCGTAGCTTTATGGTGTCCCTCAAGAACTCCCTGAGGTCGAAACAAAAGCGCTTAAATCGAAAATCGCGCTGCACTTTATTCAAAGGAATAGCATATTTCGACCAGTGAAGTGCTCGCGCAGCGATTTCAACAAACATCTTTATCATTCGACTTATTTAAAACCTCTAGTATACTGTATTAATAGTGAGCTGGTTCAAAATGGGGTTTTATATGATAGTTCTCGATGAAGAGCAGCTATCCTTTATCTTCAAGGAGATTGCCAAGGGATTTGAGAAGGGCCCTCTTGAGATTGCGCTCTTTGCAGTTCTAGTGGCGGGGATTGGTGTGTCCGTTGTGCTGCTGTACAGGCGTCAGTTGAGGAGAGGCAGGGAAGAGATAATTCAGCGATCACAGAAACTCTTTGACCAGATTGCCAAAAAAAAATCATTGGGAAAGCCTGACCTGCATATTTTGGAGCAGATGGTGAAGCATCTTAAGTCGCCCGCAGACAAATATCTTATCTTGGAGGATCAACACACATTCAATGCCTGTGCACGTAAACTTCTTACAACTGACCGGGTAGCGGTATCGGGAATTGCAGCACTACGGGTAAAACTGGGTTTTAAAACACGCAGTCTTGAGGGAGTTCCCCACTCTACTGCAGATCTTCAGGATGATTTACCGGTAATTGTCGTTCAAAAGGGAAAAAAGGGAGGCCGAGGAAGGATTGCACAGGTTAAACCATCCTCGTTCACAATTGCGCTTGAGGGAGAGATGCCCACGCTCAAACGCACTCTTCCCATACAGATATACTTTCAGGGTCCTTCAGGACGTTATACATTTATTTCCCGGATTCGAGGATATGGTAAGGGTGGAATCGAGGTTGCACATTCTGAAAATATAAAGAGACTGCAGCGAAGAAAATTTTACAGAAAAAGACTTATGCTTCCAGTATATGTAAAACGAGCCGAATCAGAGGAGCATTCGGTACTGTCCACGCTCATCGACCTGAGCGGGGGAGGTGCGAGTCTCGTGAACAGGGACATGCTGTTCAGGGCAGGTGATAGAATAAGCATCTCATTAGCTGCATCACGAACAAAGAGAATATACATTACTGGAGATGTTATCAGGATGTCTCGCGGGGGTAAAACCATCCATGTTGAATTCGGGAATATGCTCGAATCAAGCCGTGACCGTATAATCAGGCTCCTCTTCATGCCGGAAAAGAAGATAAAAACGTAAGCTATTCCAACCGTAAACCGAAGGAACAATTTTTTACGATATTCGTTTTTAAGGGTCTAGCCGAAGTCTAAAAAAAGAGCGAGCTTGAAATTATCGTATAATCCTTTACTATAATTAAATTGAATCAAGCGGTTTGAAATAAAAAGGAGGGATGAATGAAAGTCGTTTTAGCGAAGAAAAAAGGCCCGCCTGAAGTATTGGAATACGTCGATGTCAAGACTCCGAAGCCCGGCAAGGGGGAAGTACTGATAAAAACGCAATCCATTTCTGTTAATTACGCTGATATACGAATGCGGCAGGGCTTGTCCTCAATTGAAACGCCCTTACCCCTGATCCCCGGTTTGGAGGCTTCTGGTTCAGTTGAGGCACTCGGTGAAGGTGTGCATAAATTTCAGCCCGGGCAGAAGGTGGTAACAATTGGACACAGCTGCTATGCTGAGTTTGTCTGTTCAAACGTTGAATCTGTAATTCGAATACCTGACACTCTCGACATGGATAAAGCTGCCGCATTTCCAATCAACTACCTGACCGCCTATCACATGATGCATACCATGGCAAATTTAAAAGAGAATCAGACGATTCTGTTATATGCTGCCGCTGGGGGAGTAGGAACCGCTGTTATACAGCTCGCAAAAATTTCTGATTTCACCGTTATTGGGTTGACGAGCAGTGGTGAGAAAGCTGAGTATGCCAGAGAACAGGGTATCTCCTATATCATTAATCACAGGGATGAAGATGTCGTCGGTAGGGTTGCAGAAATTACCGGTGGGAAGGGAGTAGATCTGATCCTGGATGGAGTTGGTGGAGAGAACTTTGGACAGAATTTTAAAATGCTCGCCCCGCTTGGACAGATTATCTGGTTTGGTCACGCAGGAGGTCCTGTCAGTGCAGACCTCTTAGGTCGGTTGCAGCAAAACTTTAGAAAAGGGGTGGGAGTGCGAGTATTCCACCTTCTATACAGTATTGCACAGCCCTTTCCCCTCTTGATGACACAGTCGATACAACTCATGATTGATTATCTGATACAGGGCAAGATTAACCCGAACGTATATAAGAAAATATCACTATCACAGGCAGCGCAAGCACATGAGCTTCTAGAAAGTCGGGAGGTGATGGGGAAATTACTCCTTAAACCGTAAACAAAGTTTCTTCCTAACCGAAGCAAAATGAATTA
>CAYFYU010000091.1:0-3237 GCA_964347455.1 uncultured Spirochaetota bacterium
ATTGTGCAGCTGCTGTTTGTATTCTGCGTAACGACTCCAGTCACAGTAAGCCTTCTTGACCACGATTTTCCCTTTTTCGACAAGTCTTTCCAGAATACGATCGATCTCGAATTTCTCTCTGGGTTTTCGCCTTTTAAACCCGAGAAACAGATTCTCGAAATCGAGAAAAACTTGCTCCATGGGTCATACGCATGATTTGCACAGGCTCACCTTTGCCGCAGTTCATAACCCCATGGGCTTTCCAGAACCTCTTACCTGCAATCCCGTCGCAGCTTTTCCAGAATTGCAGGGTCTGTGCCTGATAGGTAACCTTTTTTAGTGGCTTCGTCTTTTTTCCACCCTCGATCATCCAGAATATGTCGCCTCCGAATTGAAAGTTGTTACGCATCTGATCGATCGAAAAACTGCCCATCCCTTCGATGTAGATGCCTCTGTCGACCCCAGCGATCAGGTCCTCAGGTGTGATTCCATCATCCGGACCTGGTTCCATGTAGAGATTGGGGATTCGATTAATAGGAAAATGGTCGAATCCATCTGAGCGACAGCAGCCGTTTGAGTGCTCCCACCCGATGAGCGGTGCGGTTTCCCTTGTGGTCGACAAACCGACGATTATGCCCTTTTGCACGAGGGGAAATCGTTTCATTCTGACTCCGTCATCATCATACCCCCAGCTTCCCAGTCCCCCCTCGAGTGCGTTGTCAACGGTAAAATTGACCACATCACTCCCGTAGCGGAGCTTTCCCACGTCCTCGACCTGGATAAAGCTTCGTCCAGCCATGTTTGCCTCCCAGCCGAGTATCCGGTCGCTCTCCGTTGGATGCCCCACAGACTCGTGCATCGTCAGGGAGAGATTCATCGGGTCAAGTACGAGATCCATGACTCCCTCGGGGCATTCTTCAGCCTTGCATTTCATGACTACCTCCTGGGCCAAACCCTGGGCAAGAGCGGGAAGGTCCATCTCCCGTATGAACTCATAACCTGCTTGCCGTGCACCTCCCTGATAGCTTCTTTCCTGAGATTCCTCCCCGATAACCGCAACAGCTCTGAGCATGGGATTTGAAAAAACGTTTGTTACGTCCAAGTAACTGCCGTCGCTATTGGCCAAAATCCTTCGCATTCTGATGAACTGTAAGAAACCCTCAGCCATAACAACCTGGGGGACTTCGAGCATACTGTTGCAACCGGTCAGGAGAAGTTCGGCCTTCTCTCTGTTCGATATTCTGAAGGGATCCTCCCTGCAGTATCCGGCGAGGGTTTCAATATGTGGTTGTTCAAGGGCCATTCTGCCCGGCACCGCTTTCGGAACCCTTGCTGAGGCCTTTGCGACCTCCACAGCCAGTTTGGCAGTTTTCGAAACCCCCTCCTGTGTGAGATGGGTACTGGATGCAAACCCCCATGCACCATCAAGCAAAACCCGCACACAAAAACCGAACCTTTCCGTTTCATCGATCAACTTGAGCGAGCGCCGCCTTACCCAGACCCGGTTCGAACGCTCCTCCACTATACGCATATCGGAGAAACTCGCCCCCGAGAGTTCAGCAATATTCAGAGCAACGTTGGTGTACTCCTTCAATGATATTCACCTTTGGGTAACAGATTTTAAATGCTTGGTTATTATCAGTGATTTTAATAAGTTGTGAAAAATCCGAAGCTCTTTGCCTCTAGATGTGTATGGCCCATCCCTCAACCACTCTGGCAGCCTCCATAACTGCCTCCGAAATAGTGGGATGAGCATGGATCATCTCGGCAATATCTGCGGGCAGAAGCTCCGAGGTTTTTGCCAGCAGCAATTCATGAATGAGCTCCGTAGCATCGATTCCTACCACATGGGCACCCAGTATTTCTGAGGTTTCCGGATCATAGAGGATCTTCACCATCCCATCATAACGCTCAACGGCAACCGCCTTTCCAGCACCGCGATAGGGGAACGCCGCTTTTTTAAAGGATATGCCCGCCTCCTGGGCCTCATACTCCTTGAACCCAAAACTTGCAACCTGCGGTTCACAGTACACCGCTGAGGGTATGGTGTGAGGATCGATGTGAGGAATAGGATCCTTCCCTGCAATGTGTTCGACCGCTATCTCACCCTCTTTTGATGCAACATGGGCCAGCTGAGGGCTGTCGATCACATCACCGATTGCGTATATCGATGGTACCTCTGTCTGGTAATAGTCACCAACCGGGATAAAACCCTTCTCCGTGCTGATGCCAACTGCATCGAGGCCGATGTTCTCACTGTTCGGCGCTCTTCCAACCACAACGAGAAGCTTCTCTGCCACGAGCTCAATCTTTTCGCCATCCTTTTTTTCAACCGTTACACCCACGCCATCCTTCTTTCGCGTAAGTCCTGTGGCCTTTGCAGAGGTGTGAATATCCATGCCCCGTTTTTTAAATGCCCGCTGCAGTACCGCCGCTGTTTCGGCATCCTCAAGGGGCAGGAGCCTGTCGAGCAGCTCAACGATGTGAACTTCAACACCAAAGCCATTCATTATATGGGCAAATTCGACCCCGATAAATCCACCACCCAGTATTACGATGCTCTTTGGAAGCGATTCAAGCATTAGTGCACCATCGGAAGAGAGCACTTTGACCTCATCAAAGGGAAAGCCCTGTATCTCGCGGGGCCTGGAA
Source organism: uncultured Spirochaetota bacterium (assembly GCA_964347455.1). Classification (GTDB taxonomy): domain Bacteria; phylum Spirochaetota; class B62-G9; order B62-G9; family DRHN01; genus JAGLSF01. The sequence goes on from CAYFYU010000091.1 coordinate 2,632, forward strand.
CCCGTAGCAACTATCAGATTCGCTCCCGTGACTTTTTGCTTTTTATTGATGACAACCTCATGGGGTCCACTGAGAACCGCATCACCTGAGATGAGCTCCACCTTGTTCTTTTTCAGGAGATAGCTTACACCTCTCGAAAGTGTGTCGGCAGCCTTTCTGGACTTCTGGAATACCTTTCCATAATCAAACTCCCCTGAATCGATTTTCAAACCGAGCTCCGACATCTCTGAGACCGAACGGAACATATCGGCCTGATGAATGAGCGCCTTTGAAGGAATACAACCGATATTCAGACATACGCCGCCTGGTTTGTTTCTCTCAATAACTGCAGCCTTTAATCCCAGCTGACTGGCACGTATAGCGGCAACGTAACCTCCCGGGCCTGCACCGATTACAGCAAGATCAAAATCGTAGTTGTTCGCCATGAAATTCAACTCTCCTCTCTGTATATGGTATTATATGAACAGATTGTTCCACCTATAGAATTAGTAAAGTACCTGGATTGGATTCTCCATCAGTGCCTTGAGATCCTGTAAAAAGAGCGCACCCTTTGCCCCGTCAATGACTCGATGATCGCAGGAAAGGGAGAGAACCATATTCGTCTGT
>CAYFYU010000091.1:3266-14320 GCA_964347455.1 uncultured Spirochaetota bacterium
ATCTGATCCTCCTCACCAACGACCGGCTCACGTCTCGCTTCACCGATTGCGAGAATAGCGGAACCGGGAGGATTTATAACCGCTGTAAAATCATGTATACCATAGGATCCGAGATTGGTAACTGTAAAAGTCGCTCCCGTATATTCCTCAGGTTTCAGCTTGTTGTTCCGTGCTTTGTCCACGAGCAGCTTGAGCTCCGCATCTATGGACAATATTCCCCTGTTCCAGCAGTCCCTGACAATTGGAGTAATGAGCCCGTCGGGCTGTGCCACGGCAACACCGATATCGGCCCTTCCGAACTGCAGAATATGGTCTCCCTGCCAGCTCGCGTTCACCGCTGGATGCCGACGCAGTGCCTCGGCAGCGAATTTTATGATATAGGCATTGAAGGAAACCTTCTCGGTTTGCGTTTTGTTGAGATCCCTTCGTGCTGCAAACAGCTTGTCAATGGCAACAATGGTCCTCAGATAGTAATGGGGGGCACTGAATTTTGATTCGCTGAGACGCTGCGCTATAACCTTCCTCTTTGGGGATATGGGAATTTTCTGCGTGGTCATCTCAGTCGGCGTGTATGCTGGCGCTCCGGGTGGAATACCGGTTTGAGCCTGAGTGGCGGTAGCTCCCACGACAGCAGCTGTGCCACCTGCCATGGCTGACTCGATATCACGCTTTATTACCCGACCATTGGGCCCGCTGCCGTGGAGTGTCTTCAGGTCGATTCCATGCTGCTCAGCAAGTCTCCGGGCTACCGGTGATGCCCTTCCTCCAGCGGGAAACACTCCAGCTTCGGCAGGAGGCATCCCAAGGGGTACGGTCTCCACTGAAGATGCAGCTTTTGGCCCCACCCTTTCCACGGCCTGCGCTGTTTGCACAGCAGGCTCGACTTCTCTGACATTCGGAGAAACTGTTTGACCTCCCTTCGCGACACCAAGCGTTAGAGTTTCTTCCTCAATCTCTTTTAGAATTCCCGATATATCTTCATCCTTCTCACCCACCACAGCTATGGACTGGCCTACTTTTGCCTCATTCCCTTTCGAGACCACGATCTTTAAAAGCATCCCCTCATTGACCGATTCATACTCCATAGTCGCTTTGTCAGTCTCGACTTCACAGAGTATATCACCGATTTCAATCACATCTCCCTCTTCCTTCGTCCAGTTCACTATCGTACCTGTCTCCATTGTGGGAGAAAGTGCGAGCATCAAAACCTTCTCTGCCATAACCATACTCCAGTGGATCAAAATTTAAAACCAATGCCTGAAACTCGATATTCGCCCATTTATTCGAGATAGAGTACTCCTTTTGCAGCAGTTACAATCTTCTCCGTCGAAATCTGAGCGGCAAGCTCGAGCGTGTGGTTGTAGGGCATTGGAACATCCTCCAATGTAACCACCTCGACAGGGGCATCGAGCCAGTCAAAGCAGTTTCTCGACACGAGCCATGCCACATGAGAGCCCACGCTTGCAAAGGGCCATGCCTCATCGACAATGACACAGCGGTTTGTTTTTCTAACCGAACGGTACACCGCCTCCTCATCGAGCGGGCGGATGGTGCGCAGGTCGATAACTTCTGCCTCAATACCTCTCTCCCCCAGTTGGGCGGCAGCCGTCTCCACCATCCTCATGGGTTTCGAAAAACCGACGATGGTCACATCCCCGCCCTCCCTCCGAATAGCGGATTCACCAAAAGAGACGAGGTATTCCTCAACTGGAACCTCCCCCTTCCACGAGTACATCAATTCAGCCTCCAAGAAAACCACAGGGTTATCGTCCCGTATCGCGGTCTTCAGCATCCCCTTTGCATCGTAAGGATTGGAGGGTGCTGCAACCTTCAGTCCTGGAAAATGTGAATAGATCGATTGAAGTGCCTGCGAGTGCTGGGACGAGAGATGTTCTGCAGGGCCATTGGGACCCCTGAACACAACGGGAACAGAGAGCTGCCCTCCGGACATGTAGCGCAGCTTGGCCGCATTGTTGAACACCTGATCCATCGCCTGAATCGAAAAATTGATGGTCATCCACTCAATGATCGGACGGAGCCCGACCAGGGAAGATCCAATCCCTATTCCGGTAAAACCTTCCTCTGAGATGGGTGTATCTATCACCCGCTTTGGACCGTACTTGTCCAGCAGCCCTTGACTGACTTTGTAGGCGCCGTTATACTGTGCAACCTCCTCGCCAATGAGGATCACGCTTTCATCCCTTGACATCTCTTCATCTATAGCCTGCCGCAGTGCTTCACGAAAGGTAATAACCGGCATTGTTACTGCTCCTCTAAGCCAGGACGTCTTCGTAGAGCTGTTCCAGTGTTGGCTCCGGACTGTTCTCTGCGAATTTGACCGCTTCCTCGCACAGCGCCTTAATCTCCGCATCCATCTTTTTGTAGCTCTGTTCGGTTAAAAGCTTTTTCTTCAGCATCATCGACTTCAGAATGAGGATCGGGTCCTGTTGGCGGTAGGATTCGAGCTCATCCTTTGTTCGGTACTGGGCGGGATCGCTCATGGAGTGTCCCTTGTACCTGTATGTTTTAATCTCAAGGAAGTTCGGAACCCTGTCTTTACGCGTGTGCTCAACCGCCTTTCCCACCTCCTCATACACCTCGACGACATCCATTCCGTTGATCTGCTTTCCCTCTATACCATAGGAGGCTCCCATGATGGCAAAATCTTCCACCGCAGAAACCCGTTTGAAATCTGTTCCCATACCGTACTGGTTGTTTTCACATATGTACACGATGGGCAGATCCCATATCTTCGCCATATTGAGGCTTTCGTGGAAGGACCCCTGATGAATCGCTCCGTCGCCAAAAAAGCAGAGGACCACACCATTATCGCCCTTCACACTGATCTTTAAGGCCACACCGGTAGCGATAGGGATTTGCGCCCCTACGATTCCGTTGCCACCGAGCATGTGACGCTGGACATCGAAGAGGTGCATCGACCCGCCCTTTCCTTTTGAACATCCCGTTGCCTTGCCAAAGAGCTCCGCCATAACAGTCTTCGGTTCTATACCACAGGCAAGGGCATGCCCGTGATCCCTGTATGCCGTAACAACATAGTCCTTTTTTAAATCAATGGCGGCAATAGACCCCACACCGCTTGCCTCTTGGCCGATGTAGAGATGACAGAAACCGCCTATCTTCTGTAAACCGTACATCTGGGCAGACTTCTCCTCAAATCTTCTTATGAGCATCATGTCATGGAGGAATTTTTTCAACAATTTTACCGGATGGGCTTTGCCCATTTCGTCTACTTTGTGCACTTTGTTTACTCTCTGTACTTTCGTCATAAGCTTCTCCACGCTTTCAGAACTGAACGGTCTCCTTAGTCCCCTTCATCGGAACGTAATAGGTGGCCTTTTCGATTATCGTCTCCAGGACCAGCAGATCCCGCTCATCCTGCGTGATCTTCCAAAACGCCCTGAGCCGCGACCCCACCATTTCGAGTACCTCAGAGCGGATCGATGGATTCTCCACTATGTTTACCTTGCCGTCAACGGTAACTATTCTGTCCAGAGCCTTTGTCTGAAAAATCCACTGCACGTTGGGATTAAGACGCAGGTGCGTTGTTTTGTCGGAGTTCGGAGCTGTGATGTTGTAGATCGCCCCGGTTCTCCCCCTCAGCAGCGCAGGGGTAAGCCACCGCATCGCCGGTTTACCATCTTTGCTCACCGTTGCGAGAAGTCCGGTCTTTACATCATCGATTATTCTTTCGATCTGGGCTATAATCTCCCGCTTGTCCATCCCCGGGTCCCCCTCTTAACGAAATATCTATAGATCATGGGTCACTCAACTAACGAAATAGCAACAATTACTACTATGTTAAGTTAATCTCTCTACTCAGTCAAGTTTAAGAGAGATAGAGTTTACCCTTCTCAACGGCCTCAAATATCATCGTATTCGTTCGTAGCTACAACCAGTCGGTCCTGAATAGGCTTCTACACTTTATATAAGGTAATTGAGAGAGAGGAGCAACAGTTATATTACATATAGTTAGCGAGAACAGTTGTACTCCCATCTCACGCCATATTCACCTCTTGCACCAATAAGCAATAAATTTACATTTGACTGAACCCACGGGCTTCATTATTATTCCTTTACTCTTGAAATTGTGTACATTACCACGTGCGCATTCAAGAATACGCATCAGACACAGGTTTCTCTATAGGTATATTCGATGTCTTACGACCACACACTGTATCTTCCCCATACATCCTTTCCGATGAGGGCAGGTCTGTCTAAAAAGGAACCAGAGATACTCAAGCGATGGGAAGAGCAGAGAGTATATGAGCGGATCACAGAACGGAGGAAGAGCAGTACGATCTTCATCCTTCATGATGGCCCGCCATACGCCAACGGAAAGATACACATCGGCACAGCCTACAACAAGGTGATGAAAGACTTTATCGTTAAGTACAAAACTATGATGGGCTTCTACGTGCCCTACGTACCAGGCTGGGATACCCACGGCCTCCCTATAGAAACCGAGGTCATCAAAGCGTACAAACTCAAGCGTGAAGCGCTCAGCCCAATTGAGTTTCGCAGGAGATGCAAAGAGTTTACCACCAAGTACATCAAAACTATGACCGAGCAGTTCAAGCGGCTCGGCGTCTGGGGCGACTGGGATGAGCCCTACATTACCTTCCATCCCCATTACGAGGCAAAACAGATCGAGATATTCGGCGAGATGGCGAAGAAGGGCCATATATACAAAGGATTGAAACCGGTCTACTGGTGCTACGACTGTGTCACAGCCCTGGCAGACGCAGAGGTGGAGTACGATGATCACACTTCCCCGTCTATATACGTGACCTTCAAGGTTAAAAAAGGTACAGCTACCTTCCATGAGCTGGAGTACGGCACCAAGGGGGGAGCTGGAGGATGCGTATGTGGTCATATGGACCACAACGCCATGGACACTTCCGGGCAATACCGGCGTTGCTCTGCATCCTGACTTTGAGTATTCACTGTTCGAAACTGCAGGAAAAAAGTATCTCGTTGCAACTGAGCTCTTGGATGATTTTTCCCATAATACGGGGATTAGCCCTGAGAAAACCCTGGGAATTTTTCGAGGACAACAGCTCGAGGGCATGATTTTGCGTCACCCCTTCATCGATCGCGACTCTCCCATCGTATTCGCGGACTACGTAACCCTGGATACCGGAACCGGTGCTGTTCACACTGCACCGGGACACGGGCTGGAAGACTACGAGACAGGGGTCAAGTACGACCTGGACATCGCCTCCCCGCTGGATGATCACGGTAGATTCACCGAGGAGGTGCCACGTTTTCAGGGACAGTTTGTCACAGACGCGAACGAGCACATCATTGAATATTTAAAAGAGCTCGGGGTACTGCTTGGCGTAGGAAGCCTCACTCATTCCTATCCACACTGCTGGAGGTGCAAGAATCCGGTGATCTTCAGAGCTACCGAGCAGTGGTTTACCTCCATCGAGGGATTTCGGAATGATGCGATCTCATCTATCAACAGTGTGGAGTGGATTCCCGATGCAAGCATAAACCGTATTAAGTCAATGGTGGAAAACCGTTCAGACTGGTGCATATCCCGTCAACGGACTTGGGGAGTTCCCCTCCCCATCTTCTACTGCAAGAAATGCGGCAGAGAGGTGATTAATGACGTGACCTTGAAGGTGGTTGAAGAGCTCTTTGCACGCGAAGGCTCCGATGCCTGGTGGATCAGGAGCGCCGAGGAAATCCTCCCTCAGGGATACTCCTGTCCGCATTGCAAGGGCAGGTCGTTTATCAAAGAGAAGGACATCATGGATGTGTGGTTCGATTCCGGTTCATCCCATGCCGCAGTGCTCGAAACACGGGATGAGCTCCGCTGGCCTGCGGATCTTTACATAGAGGGATCGGATCAGCATCGCGGCTGGTTTCAATCCTCACTCCTTACGGCCGTGGCTGCCCGAGGCAACGCGCCGTACCGGGCAGTTCTCACCCACGGCTTTGCAGTCGATGGTGAGGGCAAAAAGATGAGCAAGTCCCTGGGAAATACCATTGCACCGGAGCAGGTAATACAGAAGTACGGAGCAGATATCATCAGGCTCTGGGCCGTGGCGTCCGATTATTCCGTTGATGTTCGCATCTCCGAGGAGATACTCGATCAGCTCGTTGATGCCTATAGAAAGATCCGAAACACCATCCGGTTCATGCTTGGAAACCTCGGGGATTTCAATCCAAAAACCGACATGCTCAGGCCCGATGAGCTGGAGAGCATCGATCGGTGGCTGCTCCACAGGCTGCAGGAAAAAACCAGATACATACTGGAGTCCTACAAACGATGGCAGTACCACCTGATTGTCAAGGAGATCATCAACTTCTGCAACAATGATCTGAGCTCATTCTACCTCGACATCGTCAAGGATAAACTCTACTGTTCCGGCCCAACAAAGCCCCGTCGCTCATCCCAGACTGCGATATACCTGACGCTCCGATGAAGCCTACCGCGTGCTGAGGGATGAAATTCTTCTTCCCCATGGTATCGATGCTGAGGAGAGCGTTCATTTGACCGATTTTCCAGAATTCGATGCAGCCTATCGTGACGATGGATTCGCTCAAACATGGGAAAAGCTCATAGGAGTCAGGAAAGATGTACTGAAACCGATCGAGGACCTTCGCATCGAAAAGACCATTGGCCATTCACTCGAATCGGAAGTCACCCTCTTTGCCGATGGAGAGCTCTACGACCTCCTGAAAACGCACCTCGGAGAGCTTGCAGAGCTATTTGTTGTTTCCAAGGTTTTGATTTCGAAAAAAAACGGTACCGTCGGAAATAACTACAAGGGCGATCTGGTCGACGTCAGGGTGAATAAATCCACAGCGCGGAAATGCGAGCGCTGCTGGCGATACCTCGAAAGTGTGGGCAAGGACGAGACCTATCCGGATCTATGCGATCGCTGCGCAGAGGTTGTTACAGATCACTATGCGGATCAGGTTGGAAAAAGAGATGATACCGACCGATAAGATCAATCTCTGAGGTTAACACCCCTCTTAGCTAATCCTCCTCCCGTATGTATTGCGAAGTATCCTCGGACTTCCTAATGAAAAGCCACAACCCAACGGTCACTGCCAACAGGTATGGTCCAATGAGCTGTGCAGGGAAGTTGGACACTCTGAGCGGCGGCACCTGGGAGAAGAGTTTTGCAAGCCTCGCGATTGTTGCAATAACCACAGTATTCACCTCAGCCGTTATAACCGCAAGCGGGAGCCATAGGGGATACAACACCAGCGTGATAACCCCAAGTGCGAGTGCGATACCGGCAAGCGGTACAATAGGGAGATTTGCAATGAGGTTTATATAGGGAAAGCTCTCGAAGTATGTCGCCATAATGGGAAATATGAAGAGCTGCACCGCCACGGTCACTGAAATCGACGCTGAGAGAAAGGGTGGAATCCATTGCCGTAACTTCCTGTTTAAAAAAGGTACTAGAAATAAGATACCGAAGGTCGCACTGAATGAGAGGAGAAACCCTGGATTCATCAGGGAGAGAGGATTGACAACCCAGAGGATGAGGAAGGAAAGCGCCAGCACATTGAGGTAGTTCCGATCCCTATCAAAGAGGAAACAGGCTATCCCGCACAGCGCCATGAGTGATGCCCTCCGCACAGACGGACGCTCCCCGATAAAAAACATAAAGAAGATGATAAAGCAGCAGAGAAGAATGTAAGAAAGTCGCTTGGGACAGCGGCATAAACGCAGAAAAAAGAGCATCAATACGCTGAGAAATCCCACATGGAGACCAGAGACGGCGAGGATATGCATGGTGCCGCTCCTTCTGAAGAGCATTGCAAGATACTGCGGGATTGGGTCGCGATTACCCGTCAGAAGAGCCGTTGCAAATGCGCTGTGCGGTGATGGGAGGAGTCTTTCGTTCACACGTTCGATGTACCGGTGTAATCGACCTGCGATAGAAACCGGCATCCAGGCATTGGGCTCTTCCAAAACGCGTACATCGGTGGTATACCCCTCGAAGATCGCAGAGATACCGCTGCTCCGAAGATAGTGAGCGTAACCCTTGCTGGATTCGAAGGGAAGCCCGAGAAACATACCTCTGCTCTCAATGACGTATCCGCGCTCAAGCGAACGGCCAGGAAAGGGAATATGTACGAGCACCTTCGGGTTTAACCATTCTCCAAACTCCATTTCCCCACTGGAACCATTCTTTCCCATCCGGTTTGGTTTTCCCGTACTCTTCCGGTTTTGAGTAGCACTACTCTCCATCCCAAGCGGTACATTATCGGCTATACCGATTACCCGTGCCCTGTACTCTACGCTATCAGCCCTTATTCTCTCCTGTGAAACGAGTCGTAAACGAGCAGTCACCATTTTCCCTGCCCAATAGTGGGGTGGTGAACTCCTGTACAGGCCGTATCCCACCGATAGGAGAAAGATGCAGAGGTAGAAGAGGTAGACGCTCCTCTTAGCGTTTCTCGAAATCCTGCCCCTGTTCCTGAGAGTCTGCAGAGCAATGGCCAGAACAAGAACAGAGACTGCCGACAGGGTAACAAGGAGTGTGACAGGTGAAAGAGATGGGTTTATGGTCAGAATGATGATACTCGACAAAATCAGAATGAATGAGGTATTCTGCGAAAAGGTCAGCCGGAAAAATACCCACCTATCCAGTTTGTCCAACAGGGCAGCGTATACCCTTTTCATTTGATTTTCGTTCGCTTCAGTGATCAGTGTTTGAGAGTAGCGACCGCAGCAGTTTCATATTCGGTTTCTCGCCCTGAAAGCCGTTTCGTCGCCTGCATATCGAAGAACTCGCGAAGGCATCCCTTTAGATGGTCAATGCCCTCCCCTGTCTTTGCGGATACGACAGCGAAATGGTCGTACTTTCGTAAAAGAGAGGCTTTTATATCCCTCTGCCCGAGGAGGTCAATCTTATTAAACACATAGAAAACGTGCATTTTATGAACACCAATCTCTTTCAACACTTCGTTTACCGCTTCGATTCTATCCGCAGCATCAGGACTTGAAACGTCCACCACATGGAGCAGGAGATCTGCCTCCTTAACCTCTTCGAGGGTTGAACGGAATGAAGCGATGAGGGTATGGGGAAGCCGTTTTATGAATCCCACCGTGTCGGTTATAAGAGCTTTGACGCCGTCGCCGAGCCACACTTCGCGCGTTGCTGGATCGAGGGTTGCAAATAGCCTGCTCTCGGTAAAGAGGGTTGAATGGGCAAGGGTGTTCAGAAGTGAGGATTTTCCAGCGTTCGTATAGCCGACCAGGGCGACCCGGTTCTTTCCCTGCCGGTTTTTTCGAATCACCATCCGGTGCTTCTTTACGGACACCAGATCCTTTTTGATTTTACCGATTCGTTTCGACAGTCTCCGCCGGTCCATCTCGATCTGCTTCTCCCCTGGGCCCCTGGTTCGATTGCCACCCACTATTCGGTTCAGATGCGGCCACATATGGCGGAGACGGGGAAGCGCATAGATCAGGGTAGCCAGCTCAACCTGTAGTTTCGCTTCTTTTGTACGGGCACGCTGTCCGAAGATATCGAGAATGAGTTCCGTTCTGCTCATTATTCTGCATTTCAGCATCTCTTCAAGATTACGAAGTTGGACTGGGGATAGCTCAAAATCAAAGAGTACCGCTTCTGCGTTGTTCTCTCTGGCGTATCTCTTAATCTGGCGGGCTTTACCAACACCGATATACCATGCAGGATCGATTCTCTCCCGGTGTTGGAGGAGCTTCAGCTTCGTGTCAAATCCTGCAGTCTCTGCAAGCAGAACGAGCTCGTCGAGGGAGGCTTCGTCTCTATCGAAAAACCGCTTATCCTGGTTGACACCCGTTACAATAGCTGGCTTCAATCTATTCATTCGCTAATTTTATAATACGATCTGGTTTCGAAAAATCAAGAGAATTTCTTTGACATCATTTCAAGGGCAAAGTACCATATTGCAGCATGACAAACAAGGAAAAGTATGCGGCCATCGGTGCTTTGGCAGTTTTAGCCCTCGGACTTGTATTTCTCGCCCTCAACCGTTATCAATTCTATCAAAACTATGTCGATGTATCGTCTCTTAAGGACTCGACGTCAACTGCGGTCTCCAGACCAGTTGAAACAGAGCTGAAAGTAAACATTAACCGTGCAAACCTCGAAGAGCTCATGAAGATTCCGGGCATAGGGCGGGTGACCGGACTCAGCATCATCGAGTATCGCACACTGCACGGAGAATTTTCACACATAGATGAATTGATGAATGTTAGGGGGATTGGAGAAAAAAAACTTGAAATGCTCAAACCCTATGTTACTATCAGATGAAATATTTTCGAATTATTTTGATTTTTTCACAATATACTGTATACTAAGTGTAGAAAAGCATAGAGCACTCTATATAATAACACGGAAAGACCAGTCATTATAGAGGGGGCGTACATGAGCGTGAATGATGAAGAAAAAAACAATTCAACTCTTGACTCTGAAGATGAAGATGAAACAATTGCCCTTTCCAACGATGAGCTGAACGATATCCTTTCCGAAGCAGAAATTGTGCAGGAAACATCGAGCAAGAATGAAAAAGGAGAAACCCCAAAAGTACCGGAAATTACAGATGAAGAAACAGAGACCTCAGAAGAAGAGTTCGATATTTCGGGCGAGATTGATGAGCTGACACCGGAAGATTTGGAAAACATTGAACTCGAAGAGAGTGAGATAGAATCTTTCTCGAAAGAACTTGAACAAGAAATTGGGGAGGAGATTGAGATCCCCGAAGTTCCCTCCGAAGAGGAGATCATAACTGAAGAGGAGATCGTAACCGAAGAGGAGCTGAGTGAGGAACTCGAAGGAATCGATACAGAGGAGATTTCTCTCGAAGAAGAAACCGATGAAGAAGTTGACCTCGATGCATACCTCGACAAGGAAACCGAGGGTATTGACCTCGACGCCATTGAATTAGGGGAAGAGATCAAGGAAGAAGAACTCGCTGAACCACCAACCCTCGGAGAAGAGACAGAAGAAATCGCTGTAGAGGCAGACGAGGCTTTCAAAGAGGCAGGAATCGAAGGGGTTGAGGAGGAGATTATC